>CAYYGS010000054.1:0-5721 GCA_964471335.1 uncultured Jutongia sp. | reverse complement strand
AGGGAACCGCGGATCTCGATGAAAATGCTGTGTATGCCCCTCTTTCCGGAAAGGTGGTTGCGCTTGCGGATGTTCCGGATGCAACCTTTGCACAGGGAGTTCTGGGACAGGGGGCAGCGATTGAACCGGATGCAGACACAGTAGTTGCTCCGGCCGATGGCGAGATCAGCTCTATTTTTGATACACATCATGCAGTAGGCATCACGCTTGCAAATGGAATGGAGCTTTTGATCCATATCGGAATAGATACGGTTGAACTAAATGGAGAAGGATTTACGGCATATGTATCAGAAGGGGATAAGGTAAAACGGGGGCAGAAATTGATTACCTTTGACAAAAAGCTGATTAGCAGCAAGGGTTACCAGACGGTGACGCCCGTTGTGGTCACAAATGCAGATGATTATGCGTCGATTACTACGATTGCAGAGGGAAATGTAAAAATGCTGGAGATGCTGCTGCGTGCAAAGAGTGAATGAACAGAGTTCATTCACTTGGGAAGAAATTTTACAGTTTCGCCTCAGAAGAAGGAGATGATTGATTTGGAGAAAAAATGGCGTCAGAGGCTTCATTTGGAGCCGCCACAGGGATGGCTTAATGATCCGAACGGGCTTTGTTATTTCAAAGGAAAATATCATGTGTATTTTCAGTATTCTCCCGATGGTGTGTGCGGTGAGGGCAAAAAATGCTGGGGGCACTATCAGAGCAGTGATTTTCTTCATTGGGAATATACGGGGATTGTTCTTGTCCCCGATATTCCCGAGGACCGGAGCGGGGTATATTCAGGCTGTGCTTTTGCCACAGACGACAGGATGGACATTTTTTATACGGGAAATGTCAAGGAAAAGGGCGATTATGATTATATAACAGCGGGGCGGGAAGCCAATGTCATTCATGTGTGCACAGAGGACGGGTGCGTGATGAGTGAAAAAACCGTCCTGCTTAGGAATCGGGATTATCCCGAAAACTGCTCCTGTCATGTCCGCGATCCGAAGGTATGGAGAGAGGATGGCGGCTACAGGATGGTACTTGGTGCGAGAACGCTGGATGATAGAGGAGAGGTGCTTTTTTACCGTTCGGGGGATCTGACCAGCTGGTCCTTTGAGAAGGAGGTATCCATTCCGGATTTTGGATATATGTGGGAATGCCCGGATTGCTTCACGATCGACGGACGCCGGTATCTGAGCGTCTCTCCGCAGGGATTGTCGCAGGAGGAATTTCGGTATCAGAATATATACAGCTCCGGATATTTCCGATATGACGGCGATCAGCTGACGGATTTTGAGGAGTGGGATTATGGCTTCGATTTTTATGCTCCGCAGACGTTTGAGGCGCCGGATGGCAGGCGGATTCTGATCGGATGGATGGGAATTGGTGATATCCCTTATACAAATCCTACCGTAGAGCTTGGCTGGCAGCATTGCCTGACCCTGCCACGAGAGGTGACGATCGCTGCGGACGGAGGACTGCGGCAGAGTCCAATTCGGGAGCTGGAGGATCTGCGGGAGGAGGAGAGGATGTTTTCGGCGGGGGAGACTATTGAGGCGCCTCTGCCGTTTGATCTCAACGCGCAGCTTGAGGAGGAGTTCTGCCTGCAATTGTCCGGATGTGAGATCAGCTTCCGCGAGGGCGTGTTAACTGTGCGATTCACGGATGAAAGCACAGGGAGCGGACGCACTGTGCGAAGAGCCAGGATTGACAAATGCCGGAATATGCGTATGATTGCAGATATGTCTTCGCTGGAGATTTACATGAATGATGGACGGACTGTTTTTAGCACACGATATTACCCGGCTGAGGAGAAAATCAAACTTGCGGCGGAGGGACTTTCCGGTGAAATTTATAGGTTCAAAAAACCTTTTTGATAAGAAAATGTTTGTAGTTTTATGCGATAAGAGTTATAATAAAAAAGTATGGTTTATGCTGTATTTATTTGGCGGTGAAATAGAGGGCTGCCAGACACAGGAGATTTAACATTAAGGAGGAAGAGATGAGACACAAAAGAAAATTCATCAAAACATGCATTTCGACAGCGTTAATTATGGGAATCGTTGTTTCAACAATAGGAGGCAGGGAATTTGTGAAGGCTTATGAGCTCGTGTCGCCATCGCCGTCATCAACTCCAGAGGCATCAATAGAGCCTTCGGCATCTGTGACACCGACTGCTACAGTACAGCCTACATCAACAGTTACGGCTACGCCGGTGCCGAGTGCTACGCCACAGCCGACACCTACAGCACAGCCGGTCGTGACTGCTCCTGCACCAACAAAAGTGCAGCGGCTTGCTATGTCCGGAAATATCTTAGGAATTGCGCTGAGCCATGTTAACTGTTCCGGATATGAGATTAAGGTCTGCAAAAAGAATGGACAGATTATAAAATCGGGAGAGGTGCAGCTTGCAACGCAATATTCAACAGCACGTTTTGATAATATGCCGAGGAATACTGTGTTTTATGTACAGGCGCGTACATATGCTTCAAATGGGAATGAGAAAATCTATTCCGGTTGGAGTGATAAAACTTATGGCATACCGCAGCCGGAGTTTAAGAAAAATGGCAGCAAGATATATAAAAACCGTGTTAAAATAAAGTGGGGCAAGATAGCCGGAGCAACCCAATATACGATTGATATGAGAAGAAATGGATCTTCAAAATGGTATAGACATGTGGCAGTAGTAAAGAAAGGAAAAAATAGCTGTGTCATAAGAAAGATCAATGGTAAGAAGATCAATTTTCGTAAGACAGATTATGAGTTGCGGATTTGCGCAGTGGCTGAATTCGGCAACAAGAAAATCATGTCTCCGGTAAGTGAAACGATATATACCAAAACATACTACAGATAATAGTCAGTCAATAACAGGAGTTAAACAGCGAAGTGTAATTTATGCTGTTTATATATGACGGTGAAATAGAAAGCCGTCAGGCACAAATGGTTTAATTTAAAGGAGGAAAAGATGAGACAGAAAATCAAATTCAGCAAAGCATGTATTTCAACAGCGTTAGTTATGGGAATCGTTATTTCAACAGTAGGGGGCAGGGGATTTGCGAAGGCAGATGATTCTGCGTCCCCATCGCCGTCACCGACTCTGGAGGCATCGACAGAGCCTTCGGCATCGCCGACAGCAACGGCAACCGCAACAGTACAGCCGACGGCATCAGCAACGGTACAGCCGACAGCATCAACTACGCCGGTGCCGACAGCAACAGTACAGCCGTCACCTTCCGTGCAGCCGATTGGAAATCTGGTTGCTCCAGATGTGGTAAAGGTGGCTATGTCCGGAAATCAGTTAGCGGCAGAGTTTACATATGTTAGTAACTGCAGCGGATATGAGGTAGAGGTGTGCAAAAAGTCGAATGGCCAGGTCGTAAAGAGCGGCGAGGCTTCTTCAACGATAGTTATTGTCAATGATTTGCCGCGAAATGCCGTTTATTATGTGCGCGCACGTTCGTATGCAGTGACTACAGCCGGCGTTACCTTTTCAGATTGGGGTTCTAAGGGATATGCAGTAGCTCAGCCGGAATTTAATAAGGGTGGAAGCAAGCTGAAAAAGAACAGCATCAAATTAAAATGGGGCAAGGTAGCCGGAGCAAACCAGTATATTATTGATATGAGAAAGCGTGGTACAAATAAGTGGTATCGTGTCAAGACAGTTAAGGCTAAGAAGAATTCGTGCAAGATTACGAAATTCCGTGGTAAGCGGTTTAATTCCCACAAGACGAATTTCGAGTTGAGGATTCGTGCGACAGCAAAGATTGAGGGAAAGAAATATACGTCTTCTGGCGCTAATACGATTTACACATATACTTACTATCGTTATAGATAATAAATAATTGGTTGGTCAGGGATGCCGGCCGAAGCAATAAGGTATTTGATGATTTTCACCCTCTTGGTTTACAAGGGGGTGAATCTCTTTTAGCTGCCAGCCGAGGGCGGCGGAATGGAGAGGATTATGGTAAAGATAAAGGTGTGCGGACTCACAGAGCGTCAGGAAGCGGAGTGGCTTCGGGAGGAAGGGGTGGACCTGGCCGGTATGATTTTATTTTTTCCTCGGAGCAAACGCAATATTACATTGGAGCAGGCAGAGGGAATCCTGCAGACACTGGGGCAGGATATCCGCAGGGTGGCGGTGGTGGTTTCGCCTACACGCGAGCAGGTCAGGAGCCTGCAGAGCCTTCCCTTTGACCTGATACAGATTCATGGGGAACTGCGGCCGGAGGTGTTGGAGGAGTTGTCTATTCCGTTTCTGCGCGCTTTTAATGTGGATAATATGTGGGAGTGGGAACGATTTAACACGGAGAAGGCGTGTGCCGGCTATGTCTTTGATGCCCAGGTGCCGGGAAGCGGACAGACCTTTGATTGGGGACTGGTCCCGCCTTTGCCGGAGGGAGGCAAACCGATGCTGCTGGCTGGCGGGCTTAATCCCGATAATGTAGTACAGGCTCTTGATCGGATTCATCCGGATGGGGTGGATGTGAGTTCCGGGGTGGAGCGGGATTCCGGAAAAGGAAAAGACCCGGAGAAGATCCGGGCCTTTGTGCGGGCTGTCCGCCGCTGGGAGGAAGCGCATTCGGTCAGCTGAAATATTTGGATTCCTGAGAACGTCCCAGCACGAATTCCCGATTGGAGACGCTCTGAAACACATAGTTTGTGATATGGAACAGGATGACGCCGATTAGCGTACCGATCAGGCTTAGTGCGACATCGTCAATATCACCCCGGCCGCAGTCGGCTGCATATTGGAACAGTTCGAGAATGACAGGGATGGCTACAAATATCATGATGCGAAAGACGACATGCATGCGGTGACAGTAAATACGGAGAAAGAATCCGCAGGGGATGCCCATGCAAATCATCTTTGCGATATAAAAAAGCATTGGATCAAGAACCCAATTGCCGCGGATTCCGTCCTCAAACCACATTGCCGTCGCCATAAAAGGTACAAAGTTGTGTGCTCCAAAGGGAAGCGTATCGTAAGGAGGCAGGATCGGTGTGAGGAAGTATTCCTTCACGATGATGAATAAAAACAGAAAAAGGAAGGATAGACTCATGCGCTGGAAAAAGAGTTGATATCCGTCAAAGCGCGGCCCCCTGTCGTACAGACTGCGCAGGGAACCATACAGAAACGGTACAAACCAATTGACCAGCACGAGCCATACCATAGAATAATCATAATGAATCCACTGATTAGGCTGGATTAGATAAATAGTGACGGAGAAAATCAGAGTGGATACCAGCATAAAGGTGGAATGTAAAAAGTTATATCCATACTGCAGGGAAGACTCCAGGCAGAAGTGGCAGATGATTATCGACAAAACAGCAGCAGAGATAACGCTGACCCAGTGGTATGGTACAAAATAATAAATGCATGCTTCTGCAATAAAAGAGATCAGACTAAGCAATATGACAAGGCTGCTGATATTGACAGTATGTTTATTCATAATAACCCTCCATGCCGTCTTTGGCGGCTCAAATTGTGTCAAAGCCCCTTTGACACTTTTATCTTTTTATGAAATGTAAATCATAATTGTATCATAGCAGATTTTGGGGTAAACTTCTATAGGCATTATGAATCAATTACAACGGAATGGGATGAAAAATTGGGTGAAAATGTAAAATAAGTGTTGACATGGAAAAATTTTTTTGATATATTATACAAGTCGCGTGATGTGATATGGGATCTTAGCTCAGCTGGGAGAGCATCTGCCTTACAAGCAGAGGGTCATA
>CAYYGS010000053.1:0-12101 GCA_964471335.1 uncultured Jutongia sp. | reverse complement strand
TAGAGCACTTGACTTTTAATCAAGTTGTCGGGGGTTCGAATCCCCCGTGTCTCATATGATAGCCTATAAACATTATGTTTATGGGTTTTGTTTTTATTATCAGAAAATTGTAGATTTCACTGTCTTTAATCGGAAATCAGACAGACTGCAAAAAAGACGGATACTGCGCATAGGATATGAAAGATTCCGTGAAAAAAATAAAAAGATTGTTTTTCTCTTCTTTTTTTGCCGATGATGAGAATCACAAATAGAAAAATAGTCTCTAATATAATATATAAAAAGAAATTTTCTACAAAATAGTCTGCAATAGCGGCATTTCCAGGCCTATGATTCAAGATTTCTGTTATACCATTTCGATTATATAATATGGTAACAATGAGTGAAATTAATGTGCTTATTATGGAATAAAAAATGATGTATGTTTTCTTTATTTTATTCATAAGTTTATCCTATCCTTTCTTTGTTCGTTTGTTTTAAAATAAGTAGGAAGATTTTATTATGATTAGATTCATTATAAAGTAGGAAAATATATATTGCAAGGGAATGCTATGATTGGATTTTGGCATGCATGAAGATGGAAAGAGAGCTTTTAAACAGAAAAGCTTGTGAATGTATGCAAAAGCTTTTGATACGAAATACAGGCGTGAATGGACGAAAATAAAGAGGTATTTTTTAATTTACATATATGAGAAAGGCAGGACGATATATGGCTACTTTGGGTAATCCGCAGAATACTATTGCGATTTTACAGAAATATAATTTTCGCTTTCAAAAGAAATATGGACAGAATTTTTTGATCGATACACACGTGTTGGAGCGCATTGTACAGGCGTCCCATATCAGTGGGGATGATTTTGTATTGGAAATTGGGCCGGGAATCGGCACGATGACGCAATATTTATGTGAAAATGCCAGACAGGTAATGGCAGTGGAGATTGATCGGAATTTAATACCTGTATTGGAGGATACGCTGTCTGGTTATGATAATGTAACAATTGTGAATGAAGACATTTTGAAGATGAATTTGGCCGATGTGGCTGAAAAATATAATGATAATAAACCTGTGAAGGTGGTGGCAAATCTGCCATATTATATTACGACGCCAATTATTATGGGACTTCTGGAGAGTGGTATGCCTTTGGACAGTATTACGGTGATGGTGCAAAAGGAGGTTGCGGATCGAATGCAGGCGGGACCGGGTACTAAGGATTATGGTGCCCTTTCGTTGGCGGTACAGTATTATGCAAAAGCGGAAGTGGCCGCCCATGTTCCGCCAAATTGTTTTATGCCAAGACCAAGTGTTGGCTCTGCAGTGATACGGCTTGATAGGTATCAGAAACCTCCAGTACAGGTTAAGGACGAGAAGTTATTGTTCCGTTTGATACGTGCTTCTTTTAATCAAAGGAGGAAGACATTACAGAATGGAATTGGAAATGATGAAGGTCTGCAGATTTCGAAGCAGGAAGCTGCGGAAGCAATTGAGCAGATGGGGCTGCCTGCGGCGGTCCGTGGGGAAGCATTGAGTCTGGAGCAATTTGCGGAATTGAGTAATATACTATGTGATTATAAATAGATTATTTAGTATTCGTTGCACAATAATGTGGAATGGAGGAGAGGCATGGTTGTTAATAAAAAGATATCGGAGCGCCTGGCAAATTTTCGTGCGGTTATGAAAGAACATGAGTTGGCGGCATATTATGTGCCTACAAATGATTATCATCGTTCGGAATATGTGGATGATTTTTTTAAGTGCAGAGAATATTTATCGGGATTTACCGGATCCGCCGGAACTCTGGTAGTGACGGAACAGGAGGCTGGCCTGTGGACAGATGGAAGGTATTTTTTACAGGCGGAAAAGCAGCTTGCGGGTACGGGGATCACGCTTTATCGTATGGGAGAACCGGGTGTGCCGGATGTGCTGCATTTTTTGGAGGAAAGGCTGTCGGAGGGGATGCGCCTTGGAATGGACGGCAGAGTGGTGGATGCTGCCTATGCCAGACAGCTTCAGGCTATAGTTAAAAGAAAAGGAGCTTTTCTTGAAGCTTCTATTGATCTGCCGGGTGAGGTGTGGAAGGACAGGCCGGCAATGCATATACAGCCCGCATATCTTTTGGATGTGGAGACAGCCGGAATGGAACGGAAGGAAAAGCTCCGTCGGTTGGACGATTGGATGAAGGAAAAGGCTGTGGATCTGTTTGTGTTGACCTCCTTAGATGATATTGCATGGTTATTAAATATCAGGGGAAATGATATTCATTGCAGTCCTGTGGTGATGTCATATTTGGTGATAACACCACAGAAGCGATTTATGTTTGTGAGAGAAAGTGCTTTTTGTGAAGAGTTAAAACAGGATTTAAGTGATGATGATATCACTTTGAAAAAATATGACGATATTTATGAGTATTTGTCTCAGGAGGAAAAGGGAATGCGGATCGCTATGGATCTGCGTGTTGTGAATTTTGCTTTGTTGGAGTCTGTTCCGGAGGGAACGAAGGTGTTGGATGTGGTCAATCCAACACAGGCGTGGAAGGCGAAGAAGAATCCCAGAGAAATTGCAGGAGAGAGGGCGGCGCATATTAAGGATGGCGTAGCGCTGGTGCGCTTTCTGTACTGGCTGGAGCAGAGGGATTTTGAAAAAGAAGATATGGCATTGACAGAAATCAATGTGTCTCGGAAATTAGAGGAATTTCGTGCGGAGATGGAGGGATATCTGGGGCCGAGCTTTGATCCGATTGCTGCTTATGGAGAACATGGAGCGATTGTGCATTATAGCGCAACGGAGGAAACAGATACGGTTCTTTTGCCTGATAATTTTCTGTTGTTGGATACGGGTGCACATTATGTAGATGGAACGACTGATGTTACACGTACTATATTTTTAGGTGATAATATCAGTCAGGAGCAGAGGATGCATTATACGGCTGTGCTTCGTGGCAATCTACGCCTGGCAGCGGCAAAATTCCGACAGGGATGTACCGGTGTTACTCTGGATGGTCTGGCAAGGGAGCCGCTGTGGGAGATTGGCTGTGATTATCAGCATGGGACAGGTCACGGTGTGGGCCATTTGCTTAATGTACATGAAGGGCCGAATAATATCAGTTATCATATTTCGAAGCAGCCAGGAGGCAATGCTGCGATGGAGGCGGGAATGATTACTTCGGATGAGCCGGGTGTATATTTGGAAGAGCGATATGGGATTCGTCTGGAAAATTTGATTTTGTGTGTGGAAACGGAAGAGACAGAATTTGGGAAATTTCTCGGTTTTGAGACACTGACAATGGCTCCCTTTGACAGGAAGGCAATTGATACTGTGTGGATGACAGCAGAGGATATTGATTTGTTGAATCAATATCACGAGATGGTTTATAAAACGATTTCTCCATACCTGAATCAAGAAGAAGATGCGTGGCTGAAAATGGCCTGCAAAGGATTAAAGAAATTTCCTGACAAGTATCAGGATCTGTCAGCCACTGAAGAAGGAAAGCAGCCGACAGATAATCTGTAAAATATAAATTTATTTTCAAAAATATCAGGATTTATTAGACGCTGAGGAAGAAAACGGCTGATAAATCACGATGTAAAATGTAGTGTATAATATCAGCGCACATACAAAGTCTACAAAGGAGTGCTGTTTTAAGAACATGGTGGACAGGCAGATCAGGACACAAAGAATCAGCGAAGCCAGCCGCCAGCCCCGTTTATTGTGAAAATAATGGCTGGTGGAAAGTCCAACATGTATGGCCACAGAATTATATACATGGATACTCGGGCAGACATTCGTGGGCGTATCATTATGGTAAAGGCGCGCCACGATTTCTGTCAGGAAATTATTGCGTGGAAAGTCTGTTGGACGGAGGGGCTGTCCGTTGGGAAGGACCGTGTAGACGATCAGGCAGGTAGTCATTCCCATCATTAAGACAGCGGCCACGCGGTAAAAGTCCCATCTGTGATCTGACTGAAAAAAAAGAAAGACCAGGACAGCGACTACGTAGGCAAACCATAGTAAATAGGGGATAATAAATAACTCATTAAAAGGGATCCAATCATCAACAATGCAGTGGATCATATGATATTCTATATTTTCGCGATGTTCCAGCCACATAAACCATGTCATATATAATGGAAAATAAAGAATTAGTATCATAAATTTGTATTTTTTTAAAATTTGATATATGGCATTTTTCATTAATATCCTCATTTCTGTACATATTACCATTTCGGAGAGCTCTTCCAGTCAATTTCCTGCCGGATATAAGCAAATGTCTTTTCCTCGCCTTCTTCTGCCAGCATACGGAGAAGTTTTTCGAGAAGAGCCATGCTTTCGGGATGAATCGTATAATGATCTTTATTTTTCTCATAATAGGCAAGGGCAAAGCTGTCGTCGTAATTGTCTCTGTTGTAGTTTTTACTGGCGGCGATCCGATCACAAAACATTTCCAGTACATAGCGGGTCGGCATCGGCATTCCCTGCAGTCCCTGAGACGGATCTAATGTCATATCAATCCAGTATTCAAAATGATGACGGTTGCGTCCTTTGTGGTGGAGCCATGCAGAGGAATATCCCCGTTCTGCCTTTTCCCCAAAGTTGGGGCTGCGCCTGCCATCCTGATAATATTTGACTCCGGCCCAAAATTCTACAGGGGAATATTTTGACCAGTCATGCATGATTCCCTGTTTATACAAACCAGCCATGAAGCAATAATGGCGCACCAATTTCTTATGATGGAGAATGGTGCTGAGATGACCGATGAAATTTTTCCATAAACTCATGAAAATCTCCATTTCTTCTGCATTTTGTCAATCAGACGGCATCCATAGAGATTTCCGTCCGTTTCATGTGTTGTCAATAAGTATATCATACTTTGTATCAAAGGAAATGAAAAATTTCTTATTTTTCTTCTAATCGTATTATATATTGGAAAGAGAATTCTCTATATTTCAATATATAGATACAAGTAAGATACAATCTTTAATATTGTGATTGTGATTCTGCCGGAAAAAATTTATAATGGTATTTGACTTTGAAAAATACGGATGAAACCAGTAAATTTGGGAAATGCAACCGATGGTTGACAGATTTCAAGCTGTCGTTTGGTGGCATGTAAACATAAAAAAAGGTAATATTTATCTTGCGAATGGCAAATTGCCATTGAAAGAAATTTCTTTCGGAATACTTTTTATTTTTCGAAAATATTACTCCGGTCAATATATTATACGAAAATTTAATGTCGAAGTAATATTTTCAATTTCAAAAAGAAAGGGGTAATATTTATGATTATGGCAGATAAGATTATCAGGCTGAGAAAAAAGAATGGTTGGTCACAGGAGGAGTTGGCTGAAAAGATGAAGGTATCGCGTCAGGCGGTGTCGAAATGGGAGAGCGCCCAGACTGTTCCAAATCTTGAAAAACTCTTACAGCTTGGAGAATTATTTGGTGTAACGACAGATTACTTATTAAAGGATGAAATGGAGAATGAGGAATTTACAGAGGAGAGCGACGATACAAAGATAAAACGTATTACGCTTGCAGAAGCAAATGACTTTCTGGAGTGGAGAAAAAAAGCATCGACCCGCACTGCGGCAGGCGTATTTTTGTGTATTGTGTCTGTGATTCCGCTTTTGGTGTTAGGGGCTGCATCGGAGGTTTCTGCCTTTGGGATCCCGGAAAATGCCGGGGCGGCTATTGGACTGTCAATCTTATTGATTACGATTGCGGCGGCCGTTGCTATTTTTGTCTCCTGTGATTCTAAAAATTCACTGTTTGATTTTATGGATAAAGAGCCGTTCGAAACGGAATATGGCGTTGTGGGTATGGTAAAGGAAAAGCAGAAGGCTTATAAAAGCACTCATACGAAGTATAATATTATTGGTACATGTATTTGTGTGTTGTCTCCGATCCCACTGTTTTTGGGAGCGCTTACAGAAGAGAATGAATTTTTCATTATGATCATGTTTTGCGTGATGTTATTTCTTATAGCAATCGGTGTAACATTTTTTATTATTACCGGTGAACGCTGGTCAAGCATGGAAAAGCTTTTGCAGGAGGGCGAATTTACGCCAAAGGAGAAGAGCAAAAGCAAGGTAAAGGAAACGATCAGATCGGTATATTGGCTGATCGCCACAGCGGTTTATCTCGGATGGAGCTTTATGACGAATCGATGGGAAATAACCTGGGTAGTATGGCCGATTGCCGGTGTTCTGTTTGCGGCTGTTATGAATATCATCAACCTGTTTATAGACCGCGAGAATTAAATTCTTTTCGCTTTTGGCGCTGCCATTGCCTGGGCGTGAGGCCCTTATATTTTTTGAAACTCCGGATCAAGTGGCTGCAATCAGCAAAGCCGGTCTCCTGTGCGATATAATTCAGATCCAGGTCGGTAAAGAGCAGGAGATCCACCACTTTATTGATACGGATAAATTCAATATATTCCTTGCAGGATTGATGATATGTTTCCCGGAAAAGCTTTGCGAAGTAGGAGTAGCTCATTCCACATTGTTTTGCGATATCCTGCACCCGAATCTGCTCACTGTAATTTTGTTCAATATATTTAGATACAGAGTAGATGATATCATCAAATTCATCCGGTGCGGTAATAATGGCATCGGTATCCAGTCCCTTTTTGCGCAGACACCGCATTAAATAAGTCAAAAGGGATGCAATATCAGAGCAGATCAGTACATCATAACCATATGTTTTTCCGCGCATTTCCTCCAGGCTGTGTGTGAGGAGCTGCAAAACAGGAAGACCCTGGAGCTCGTGCTTTCTGAAGTGAATGTAGGAAGGGTTTTGTGCATAAGCCATACGAAACAGCTTGGAAAAACGGGTACGGTATTGGTTGGTAATATTCAGAAAATTTAAATCAACCATCACAACGAAATAAAGTATCTCCTCGTCCGGCCTGCTGTGTGGTGCGCGGTGCATGGCATGGACGGACTGGGGGTAATATACAATCAAATCGCCAGGATGCATTATATATTTGGCGTCGTCACATCTGGCCTCCATGGTTCCCTTCAGGAGAAAGAGAACCTCCAGATAATAATGCCAGTGAGGGCCGACGGCTCCCTTGGAATGAAGCTCGCTGTGAAGGAAGACCTCCAGGGGTGCATTAAGGCGGTTCTTGTTTTGAAAGATTACATTTTCCTTTTTTTCTTCGTTCATTGTTAATATATTCCTTTCCTTATATTTTTCCAGTGTTAGCTGTGTCTTAGTAATATAAAGTTGACATTATAAATATTCCTCTATATAACCCTATTAGTCGATGCATTACTATGAAATTATCGCAATCAAAAAATAGATTTGTTCTATTTTGATGTCCATTCATTATATCGGAAAAATGCAGGGTATGTTAAACTAATGCAACATACATAATTGATAAAATAAAACTTTTTATTCTTTAAATATCCACTTGACAAATACAAACGTATGTTCTATTATATATCATATTATTAAGTGGATCAGAAGGGGGGATTGCTATGGAAATGACACCGATGCAATGGTTTTTTAGTTTTTTGCGAAAGTATAAATGGAATATGATCTGGGGTCTGTTGCTGGTGACGGTTTTAGCTGTGGCATCCCTGATGGCTCCGTATATATCCGGTAAGATTGTGGATGAGGTAGTAAAGGGGGGTCAGACAGAGCTTTTACCGAAACTTATCGTTGTCCTGCTGGTGACAGTGGTGATTAAGGGGCTGTGCCGTTTCTTTTCACAGGTGCTTTTTGAGCAGAGTTCCCAGGGCGTACTTTATACGATGCGGGATAAGGTGTATCGAAAGCTTCTGCAGGAGGATTTTGCTTTCTATAATAAGAACCGAACCGGCGATTTGATGAGCCGCCAGACGGGTGATATGGATGCGATCCGCCATTTTGTGGCTTATGTGATTTATATTGTATATGAACATGTGCTGTATCTCATTTTGGCATTGATTATGATTTTCCTGACGAATTGGAAGCTTGCCGTATGTATGCTGCCGGTTTTACCGCTGACAGCTTTGACGACATGGCATCAATCTAAAAATGTCAAGCCTGCTTTTGGCAATTGCCGACAGGCATTTTCCAGCCTGAATACATATGTGCAGGAAAATATCAGCGGAAACCGTGTGGTAAAAGCATTTGCCAGAGAAGAATACGAGATGAGGAAATTTGCTCTGGAAAATGATAACTACCGTGATGCGGAGCTTGGTGCGGCGCATATCTGGCGCAGATATGTACCAATCTTTGAGTGCTTGTCCAATCTGTTGACGCTGATCCTAATGCTGGTCGGCGGAAAGATGGTGGTGGATGGTGCGATGAGCATGGGAAATCTTGTGAGAATTAATGGGTATCTGTGGATGCTTATGGTTCCCTTGCGTATGGCGGGATGGTGGATTAACGATGTACATAGATTTACTACATCTGTAGAAAAAATATATGCAACATATTGTGCAGAACCGGATGTGAAACGTCCATTAAAACCAATTCCACATAAGAAGATGGAAGGAAATGTGACGTTTCGGAATGTCTCCTACCGCGCAGATGACGAGGATATTTTGCAAGATATTAATTTTGATGTGAAGAAGGGACAGACAGTAGGTATTCTGGGCACGACGGGCGCCGGAAAGTCTACAGTAATGAATCTTCTGTGCCGTTTCTTTGATGTTACTGAGGGTGAGGTGCTGGTGGACGGCATCAATGTGAAGGATCTCGATATGTATGAGCTTCGGGATAATATCGGGATTGCGATGCAGGATGTGTTCCTCTTTTCAGATACAATCGAGGGTAATATCGCATATGGCCAGCCGGACTGTAGTTTTGATAAGGTGAAGGCAGCAGCAAAGATGGCAGATGCCAATCTGTTTATTAAGGAACTGCCGGATGGATATGATACGATCGTGGGTGAACGAGGGGTAGGATTATCTGGCGGCCAGAAGCAGCGTATTTCATTGGCAAGAGCGCTTTTAAAGGAGCCGTCCATTCTGATTTTGGATGATACGACATCAGCGGTGGATATGGAGACGGAGAGCTATATTCAGAAACAGCTTGATAATATTGATCACAGTTGTACTACTTTTATCATTGCTTATCGGATTTCTTCCATCCGCAATGCTGATCAGATCCTGGTGCTGGATGAGGGCCGTATTATTGAGCAGGGCACGCATGATGATCTGATGAAGCGGGGTGGATATTATGCTACAGTATATGAGCATCAGTATCCGAAACTTCCAACCGGTAGACCAAAAAGCAGTTTTATCTAATGGGAAATTGCTCGTAGCATAGTGGTATGCAAAAAGGCAAATCGCTGGTTTTGCCTTTTTATATAAGCAGGAATGTAAAGGACAAAAGGAAAATTATATAGTAGAATTACTGGCAAGGGGAAGGGAATGAGGTGATTAAATGGCTAGAAATCGCTATGACGTGGATGAGGTTCTGGAAGATAAATTTGATGTGAATCAGCTGATGCGTTTGGGTGGATATATCAAGCCGCATCTTGCAAAGATGTTTCTGGTGATGATCTTGATGTTGAGTTCTTCTGCCTTGATGATGCTGATTCCTAAATTTCTCCAGCTGGAAATGGATGAGTATATTCCGGCGGGAGATATGCATGGTATCGCTATCCTGGTTTTGATCAGCGCAGTGATTGTGATATATTCGGTGATTTGTGTGCGGTTGAAGATCGATATTATGACGCGGGTGGGGCAGGATATTATTCACCAGCTGCGTGCGGATCTGTTTGAGCATCTGCAGGAACTGCCATTTCAATATTATGATGAGAGACCTCACGGGAAGATTCAGGTGCGCGTGGTAAATTACATTAATAATCTGAGCGACCTGCTTTCGAATGGTATTCTGAATACGATTACCGATTTGTGCAATTTAATTTTTATTATTGCGTTTATGTTTTCAATGAGTGTACGGCTGACGACAATCTGCCTGTGCGGTCTGCCCGTCCTGGTGGTTTATGTAGTGTCTCTAAAAAGGCGCCAGCGGGCGACATGGCAGTTGCAAAGTAATAAACAGTCGAATCTGAACGCCTATATTGCAGAGAGTATTAATGGAATCCGCGTAACGCAGGCGTTTGTCCGTGAGAGGGAAAATATCAATATTTTCAATGACTTGAGTATGAAATATCAAAAGGCATGGTTACGGGCGGTATATTATAATTTTCTGATGGGGCCGACCGTTGATCTGATCTCTACGGTAACAACATCGTTTATCTATGTAGTTGGTGTGTCGTGCATCATGGACGGCGGCAGGTCCGGGGTAACGGTTGGTGTCATGATTGCGTTTACGACGTATATTACCCGTTTCTGGGCGCCGATTAATACGATCGCCAGTTTTTATAACAGCGTTCTGACGGCGGTGTCCTATCTGGAACGTATTTTTGAGACAATTGATGAACCGGTGCTGGTAACAGACGCAGAGGACGCAAAGGAGATGCCGGAAATCAAGGGAGACGTTGATTTTGAGGATGTCTGCTTTCAATATGAGGATGAAATTCCTGTTCTTAATCATGTTGATTTTCACGTAAGAAGGGGACAGACAATCGCAATTGTGGGACCGACGGGAGCCGGAAAGACAACGATCGTCAATCTTCTCAGCCGTTTCTATAATGTGGGGAGCGGGCGTGTACTGGTGGATGGAATTGACATTTCACAGGTGACGCTTCACTCACTGCGTACACAGATGGGAATCATGATGCAGGACAGCTTTATCTTCTCCGGAACGATTATGGATAATATTCGTTATGGCAATGATGTGGCGAGTGATGAAGATGTGGTCCGGGCGGCGAAGACGGTCTGTGCTCATGACTTTATCATGCAGATGGAGGATGGATATGAAACGCAGGTGAATGAGCGTGGAAATCGTCTGTCGGTTGGGCAGCGTCAGTTGATCTCTTTTGCAAGAGCGCTCTTAAATGATCCGGCGATTCTGATTCTGGACGAGGCGACATCAAGCATCGATACAGAGACAGAGATTGCACTGCAGAAGGGACTCAATGAACTTTTGAAGGGAAGGACTTCATTTATCATCGCGCATCGTTTGTCTACGATACAAAATGCAGACCGCATTCTTTATGTATTGGATGGAGATATCGTTGAGGCGGGCAGTCATGAAGAACTGCTGGAACAGAAGGGAATGTACTATAATCTATTTATGTCACAATATGAAACGTGAAAGGCGAAGGGGCTTTTGACCTTGGCATCATTCGTTTTAACATTCGTTTTAAATTAGAGGAAAAATTATGGATCAATTGAGTCTATTTGATGACAGGGAGAAAACGGCGCCTCTGGCGAGCCGATTGAGACCGAATTCCTTAGAAAATTATGTGGGGCAAAAACATCTGATTGGCAAAGGAAAAATCCTCAGACGCTTGATAGAGGAAGATCAGATTTCTTCTATGATATTCTGGGGGCCTCCGGGGGTAGGGAAGACTACTCTGGCGAGGATTATTGCAGAGAAGACAAGAGCAAGGTTTGTAGAGTTTAGCGCTGTGACGAGTGGGATAAAAGAGATTAAGGAAGTGATGGCACAGGCTGAGCAAAACCGAAAAACAGGGATTCGTACGTTGTTGTTTGCGGATGAGATCCATCGTTTTAATAAAGCGCAGCAGGATGCGTTTCTTCCTTTTGTGGAGAGGGGAAGCATCATTTTGATCGGAGCAACTACGGAAAATCCCTCCTTTGAGATCAACTCGGCATTGTTGTCCCGATGCAAAGTATTTATTTTAAAACCTTTGGGAGAAGAGGAGTTAAAGGAATTATTGGAGCATGCATTGAAAAGCCCCAAGGGATTAGGAAATATGCAGATTCAAATAAAGGATTCCCATCTGTCGGAGATTTCCCGTTTTGCGAATGGGGACGCCAGGACAGCGTTGAATACTTTGGAAATGGCGGTCTTTAATGGGCGCATGAATGAGGATGCAGTGTTATGTGTGGTTGAGGAGATTTTGGCACAATGTATGAATCGGCGTTCTCTGTTGTATGATAAAAATGGTGAGGAACATTACAATCTGATTTCAGCGCTGCATAAATCTATGCGTAATAGTGATCCAGACGCGGCGGTATATTGGATGTACCGAATGTTGGATGGAGGGGAGGACCCGTTGTATATTGCGAGACGGTTG
>CAYYGS010000052.1:0-12111 GCA_964471335.1 uncultured Jutongia sp. | reverse complement strand
TAAGAGAAAGAAATTTTTTGCTAATTTAGGCTTGACTTTTCATAGCTGGTCTCCTATATATAACAGCTTCGCTGTTGTCCGCTGTTTCACATGTTTTTGATGATATACACTTGCTTCAGTACATCCCATTTTTTATAAAATCCCAATACGTTCCTGATAGAAATATATCATACTATTGTCAACACTTCAAACTTCCTTTGGCATATTACTGCCTTTTATCCTGTCATACAAATGATTCATTTCTTTTATTCCTGCATTTCCATTTTATTAAAATCATGGTAAAATTGTAGTATTAAATATATGTACCAGTATCAGAGGACTCAAAAGCTTTTCCATCTCCGTAAGTCTTACATCCTATCTGCAAGGGTATTTATATTCCAAGCCGGTCCCTGCTGCAGAATTTGAACGGATGATCAAGTAAGAGAATCGCTGAATGGATACTTGTTTTTAAATATGATGATAAAGGACAATCTATGCATATTGAATTGACACACCTATCCGCCGTTGAATATGAGAATATCGTATATGGGAATATGACACCTGCCATGGCCGCAGATTATCTTCGGAATGGCCAGATTGTCATACGCAGCTTCGCCGACACCTTAGCGGAAATGTATCCGGCTCCCGACCTGTTTCCCCGTCTGACAGATTTTTTTCTGGCCGTCACCCCAGACGCAAACCTGCAGTCCGTTTCCAAGAAAATCCGCAACTGGATAACAGGAAAAAATAATCCGGCCGGCAGAGATGACATTTTCAAAATTGCCTTTGCGCTTCAATTAAGCGAAGAACAATTAAATTACCTTCTGTGCCTCTGTACGGACTGCTGTATCCAGTACCGGGATAACCGTGAAGTCATTCTCTCCTGGTTTTTGCGCAACGGATACAGTTATCAGGACGCGATACAGTTTTATCTTTCCCTGCCTCCCATAAAAGAACTGAATCAGGCAAGAAGCAGCCGGACTTTCCGGCTTACTCATAAATTGCGGGCAGAATTTCAGATCACACGCACACCGGAAGACCTCCGCACCTGCTATATAAATAATCTGGACAATTTTGGCACCGTGCACCTGCGCGCCTATTATTACTTTGACAAATTTATAAACCAGCTGATCCATCCGACTCCCTGCTGGGACAGCGATACAGAGCCGGACTACTCCCTGGAAGCGGTAATGCAGACTTATCTCTCCTTAAGAGTTCCCTCCGGCAAAAAAAGGGTTGATTACAATACCATACAGAAACTTCTGAAACAGAACTGGCCTAACGCTACTTCCATAAAAAATATACGAAACCACAAGGAGGACGTTCCCCGCAAACTGCTTCTCTTACTTTATGTTGTTACGGAAAATGAGATGTCTGATCCTGATTTTTACAGGGAACTGGACGAGGACTATATACCTCTCGAAGAAAGGGTGGAGTACCATTGGTGGACATTAAACGCTCTCCTTGAAGATTGCGGAATGGCCCGGCTGGATCCCCGGAACGCCATGGACTGGCTGATTCTTTATGCCATTTCATCAGACGCGGAAGAATCTATGAGCGAACGGTTGGAGCAGGTTATTTCCTACGTGTTCAACTCATAGATTCCCGGTATCCTGTATCTTTTTATGTTACTATCCTAATTCTGACTATTTCGGTCAATTGCTTTGTTTCCCATCACCCAGTCATCCCAGCTTTGTTCTGTGCCGGAATACATGTTTCCGCTATAATAAACCGTCCCATGATTCTCAATCGGAGCTGACAGATCCATCTGCGACATCCAAAAGTCCATGATCCCATAATTTGTCATCGTCCCTTGACTGGCAAACGCATGCTCACCCCAACCGCTGACATCAAGTTTTCCCTCATTGATGACCGTTGTTTTGCCTGAAAAGGTAAGATTTGAGGCAGTACTGCTCATAGTGCCGTCCTGTGAAACCGCTATCTGACAGTTCTGCATATTCAGGCTGCCTGATCGGTTCTCAAAAACTCCCGCGTCAATATGCAGCTCACTTTCTTTCCAGTCAGTTTCCGATACCGTATAAAAACATGAAGGTCCGCCTTCTTTGGATAGAGTGACCGTACTGCCGCTGATCGTGATGTCTTCGTCCTGATAGGCGAGCATAGCCAGCATACTTTTATTTTGCAGCATTATCACACTGTTATTTGCCTCAAAAGATTTCAAATAATCAATACCGAATGCTGCCCTGTTCTTCATGGTCATCGCCGCATCATTGATCACAATATTTGCTCCCCAGCCCCAGAGGGCAGAACTGTCCAAAACCAGCTCTCCGTTTTCTTCCAAATGCAGTGTAGCGTCTTCCATATAGAGCTGCGCGTCCTTCTGCAGTGTGATGCTGCTTCCACGCAGGGAAGCTCCTTCTCTCAACCTGATCACATTTCCATAGTCGGTGACTGCCGCGCCATCTGCCATGGTCAATGAACATCCCTTATCAATAAACAGGTCTTTCTTTACTGACAGATCCGTATGTGCAGTAATGTCTGACCTGATATATACGGCATCGCTCCCCTTTGTCTCCATTGCCGTTCTCAGTTCGTCTTCGCTTGTCACTTCCACGATCCCGTCCAGTGTATCCGGGTTCAAGTATATGGTATGGTATATCTTTATGTCCGATGCCGTATCATACGCTCCCCCGCCATAGTATATACCGCTCTCACTCAGACTGGCGCCATTCCTCGCCTCAAATATGCCATTGTTGAGCAATAGCGTATTTTCAAATCCTCCCCCATATCCTATGATCATCTCTCCCATATTTTCAATCACGCCGGCATTATACATATTGCCGCCTTCTTTGATTTCCACCGTCCCTCCTGCAATATTACAGAACCTGGAAGCATGCATGATCTCAAACCCTTCCGGAGCCTCCACAGCAATATCTCCCATATTTACCATATTACCGCCCGCCAGAAAAAGTTCACGGCAGGTTAAGTCCCCCATATTGACAAATAATGCATTTTCCCATATACGGCTTGTATGATCTGCATACATTGTCCCGAGATTTATCAATGTGCTTTCATCTTCCACCAAAAAACAGCTTGTGTCATTCATTATGCCATCATTGACAACCGTTCCGCCATCGCACAGGTGCAGGCTCTCGTTAAGCGTACCATGATTAATGAGGACACCCCCATCCCATACATCCAATATACAATCCACATCCTCCTGCTGCATTGTGCCCACCGTCACATCCTTAGAAATACGCACCGGAACTGTGAGATTGACATAATCTTCTATTACGATGTCCGCATCGATACTGATTGGTCCTCCCGCCTCTATGGCGCGCTGCAGAGCTGCAAAATCCGTAACGGAATTGACGTTATCTGCTTCAAAAACATCTTCTGAAAGGATAAGTCTGTGCTCCTTATTCGAGCTTAAAACATCACCTTCCATGACGGCACAGACCGGATCATCCAGCCAGACAAATGCATTGTCCGAATGAAAAGACCCTCCATCCGCAAGATAAAAACGCAGCCTGTCTCCATATACCCGAATATACCCGGAAGAGTTCATATCCAGAATACCCTCTACCTGCAGATATCCCTCATCCGCAATAATCAGGCTGTCTGCTGGCCAAAGCGTATTCTTTGACAGCAAAACCGGCTTTGTGATAACCGCTCTGCTGATATCCACATTTTCACATTCAATAATCACGGATGGAACAGAATCGTCCTTCATCAGTCTGTCAAATTCATCGCTGCCACCGTCGGTAAACGTAAAAGCATTATCAAAGATATGAGGATCTGTTTGTGCCGGTCTGTCAGCATCCCGCGGCTCTGCTACAGCATTTCCCTGTTCCGTCAGGTTCTGCGTATTTACAGGAATAGATTTTTCCGCATCTTCCCCCGCAGGTCTGCGGTTTATCCAGATCAGGAAGAACAAAGCCAGACAGGCTGCCACAATTCCCGCTCCCCAGATGAATCTTTTCTGTCTGAATAAATAAATGGTCTTCTTTTCCGGCGCTTTGCTTTCCTTCCCGGCATCAGCCTTCTCCTCCAGGGCGCCTTCCTCCGCCGTATTTTCTCCCATAGCCTCCTTAGCATCCATCTCGCCCATGACGCGATTTTGTATGTTATCCATTCTGTCTTTGCCGTTCTCTGCCATTTCGGCTTTCATGACAGGCTTATATTGGGCCCTATACATCTCTTTATTTCTTTCACCTGCATCCGCCTGCATACCAGAACTGTGTTTCTCTGTACCTGTTTCGCTCTCCTCATCGGACTGCGCATAAATGGCTCTCCACATCTTTTCCGCACTGGAAAAACGACGGTTCGGCTGCAGCTTCATTCCCTTTAACAGCGCCTTTTCCTGTCCTTCAGAAAGCTGAACGCCCAGTTTGCTTGGCAAAAGCAGGTCATCCTCCGTAATGCGGTCTAATGCCTGTGGCGGAACTTTACCGGTCAGACAGTAATAAATCGTTGCGCTAAGCGCATAGATATCCGTCCATGGCCCTTGCCCTTTCTGCTGGTACTGCTCAATCGGCGCATAACCGTGTTTCAAGGCAATCGTCATGGTCTCATTTCCCCGGGAAGCTTCCCTTGCACACCCAAAGTCCAGCAGACGTATCTTGCCGTTTTCGAGCATCAGATTATCCGGTGAAATATCCCTGTGAATCAGACCATTCTCATGCATGATCGTAAGCGCATGGAAAAGTGGTTCAATCATCGGAAACAACTCATCCGGGGCAATTTTTCCACCCTTTTTCTCCACCAGCTCACGAAAAGTAATGCCCTCTATGTATTCCATTACAATATATGCCGTATTGTTCACTTCAAAAAAGTCGCGCACGCTGACGATTGCCTGCTGTTTATCCATCCGCGCCATAACCTGAGCTTCTCCCAGAAATTTCTGTTTTCCACGCTCATAGCTTTTGGCAGACGGTCCGACAAAATTCGTCACCTCCAAGGATGATGATGCATTCCTCGTGGCTCGGTCCACGGGATAGTATTCCTTAATAGCCACCTTCAGCTCCAGCCGCAGATCACATCCGATATAGGTAATGCCAAATCCTCCTTCACCCAAAACACGCCCCACCAGATATCGGTCCATCAGGACCGTCCCCGGAGGCAGATGATGCGGTGAAGAAATATAGGTGCCGGCTGTCAGTCCGCATACGGAACAACTCTCGTTCTCCGACACCACCGTCATGCAATAGGGACAATACTTCTTACTCATGAGCCTCGCTCCTTTTCAGCATTTATTTTTCCAAATCTTTATCCTTAGATACTATAACCTGTTTTTTCCCCGTCTTCAATCTCAATCCACTTTTTTATAGCAGGAAGATCATGGTCACGACCAGTGCGATAGCCACTCCTGCCGCAACGCCCGCAAACAGCAGCAGTTTTTTTCCACGGTTTTCCGGAATACTTTTCTCTTCCTCCGGATATGTGTCGCCGTCCGCCGTACCCTGATAGGTCGTATCCTGCGCGTCCGACTCGTCAGGCACCATGTTCTGCCCCTCTGTATGCCGGGATGCCATTCCCTGATCCTCCTCCCCGGTCAGAATCCCACTGTGTTGTGGCCGCACCGGTCTGGAATGACTGGCACAAGCCTGCTCAAGCCGGGATGCGAATTTCTCCATACTTTGCGGACGAACCGATGGCTGCAAAGACAATCCCCACATAAGGGTCTGCTCTTCTTCCGGCGAAATCGAAATGCCATACGCCGAAGGCGGGAGTAAGGGATCCGGCTGATTATCAAAAGTCATCGTCAGCCGCTCCGGCGATGCTGGCGGAACTTTCCCGGTAATACAGTAATATAATGTCGCACACAGAGCGTATAAATCCGTATATGCGCCCTGCCCCCTCGTCTGGTATTGTTCAATCGGCGCAAATCCAGGTTTTAATACCACTGTCATTGACCGTCCATCTTCCAGGGAACGCGCACATCCAAAATCAAGCAGTTTCAGATTCCCATCCGGCATCCACATAATATTATCCGGCGCAATGTCCCGGTGAAGCACTCCCGCCTTATGCAGACTTTCCAAATTATGCATCAGCGGCAGAAATTTCTGTATGAGCGTTTCGGGATCTATCCGCTCCCGTTCCTGCATTACACGGTAGAGCGTATTTCCTTCCAGATATTCCATAACCATATAGGCGGTCTTATTTGCCTCAAAATAATCCATGACATGGACAATGGAAGGCAAATGCGATACCGCCCGGAGCATGCTGGCCTCGCTCAGGAAGCTCTGCATACCATGCTTATAGATATCTTCAAACCGTTCCTGCGGATGTACGGATGAATCGGCGTATCTTTGCGGCTGACAACGGGTAGGAAAATACTCTTTGATTGCCACAAGTTTTCCAGAAACAAGTTCCTTGCCGATATAAGTCAGACCAAAACCGCCCTCTCCCTTAACCGCTCCGAACAAAAAACTATGCCCACTCTTATTTCTCAGTACGGTTCCGATGGGAAGATGATGTTTGGGCGCCGTGATATCCACACTGCCACCGCAGGCCGGACATATCTTAATCCCCCTGTCTACCTCTCTCATACAAAACGGACAAAACTGATCTGACATATTAGTTGCCTCCCTTTTGTGCCAGCACAAGTGTTTCTGACTGAGAACCCAGGCAGATCTGTTCTCCCGGCTTTATCTGTATAGCCTGACCGGCAGTCAGTTTGGTTCCGGCTGACAAAAATGTTCCGTGTCTTGAACCGAGATCCTTTATCCATATACATCCATGATCAAACCAGACCTGACAATGCTTTCCGCTGACACCTGCCGTTGACGCGGGAAAAACCACATTACAGCCATCTGCATTCCGCCCGATCGTTAAAGGCACGCTTTTTCTTATCATGAAGCGTCTGCCTTCCAGCGCTCCAGCTACTCCCTGCAGGCGATATCCCGAATCATCACCGGATGCCGCTGATGGACCAGACATGCTGTTTGCCGCAGACACCGTCTGCACGGCACGCGCTTCTGATACAGGTGTGACCGGCACACCATTCTTCTTTTTCGTCAATATGACAATCATAACAATTACAATCAAGAGCACGACTACGCCTGCCACAACGGCAATAACCATCGTCATGTCAGCGCCTGATTCCGACTCCATTGTATAGGGAACACTGTACAGGTTGATAAGCGTCATTACTTCATCCACATTGACGGCGTAGGCCGCTTCTTCCGCATTGGCATTCGTATACCCCCATGTGCTGATACCTACCGCCGCGCCATTTCCGTTTACAACCGGCCCCCCGGAGTTACCGTGTTTTATGGAAAGATCTACCTGTATATTTTTCACGCCGGTTCCCGAAGTTGTTGTCAAGCGGCTGATAACACCGGATGTAAATGTAATGTCATCCAGTCCCCATATCGTCACGGAATCTACCGCCGGATTATCGGCTATGCCCGGATAGCCAATCGCATATACGGTAGAACCTACCATATCCTCTGTGGGAGAACAGAGTTTGAGAGCAGACCTCTTATTCGTCGGCGATGCAATGCGCAGCACCGCAACGTCAGCCGTCTCATTACATCCCACTACATATGCCTCCACATAATCGGAGGAATCAAAATAAACGCGCAGATAACTCTTCAGCGCATACTGTATTCCATTTTCATCCGTAAATATTGAGTTCTGACCTGCGCCGAAATATAAATAATCGGCAATGACATGGTAGTTAGTAACCAGATACTGCGGATTTTCCCCTTCCTTGCCGATAAAAAAACCGCTTCCATAAGCAAGCCCCGTTTCCACACCATCAAGCGACACATATTCACTGACTACAACAACGCTGTTTTTCGCCGCCAAATGTCCCGGTGTTGCAGACTTTGTTTTTCCGCAGCCCGTGCAGCATAAAACAAACAGCATACAGATACTAAAAAACAACACCGCTTTTCTCTTTACCCCTGTCACCTTTTTGTTCTCATACCTATTCTTCATGCGCTGCCTCTCCTTTCCTTTTCCCTTCTTCACACAGCAACCCACACTGCCGCCGCAGTATTATTGTCATGATCATCCTCCGCCCGCATCCTGAGATAATTCTGCATCCGATCCAGCCATTCCTGCGGAGATGCCGACCTGCGCAGTTCCTTTTCCATTTCTTCTTCATACACGTATTCCCAAAATCCATCCGAACAGAGCAAAAAAGCATGCCAGCCTGCAGAAAGCTCCCGTTCTGCGGCATCCGCGCTTAAATTAGCTTCCTGCCCCAGCGCCCGGAAAATATGACTGCGGTCTTCATGAAATCGAATTTCCTCCGGTCTGATCTGTCCCATCAATACCGCTATCTGGGATGAACTGTGATCACTCGTCTGAAAATCCAGTCTGCCATCCATAAAATGATATAGTCTGGAATCCCCGGCATACGCCCATTGCGCGCGCTTTTTCTCTATTGACAGGATGACTATTGTTGTCTTCATTTTACAGGCCGGTGTCTGCAAAGATAAAATTTTTCTATGCGCTGCCTGTGCCAGATCACACAGGGAGGCCGGCGTTGAAGTCCCATTCCATCCGTCCAGAACAAATCTCACAGCGGTCTGTGACGCAATATCTCCCCCGCCGTGACCGCCCAGTCCGTCTGCCAATACCACGCACAGATGATCCTCATCTATCTTTTTATAATCAACAAAATCCTCATTATACGGCCGTCCTCCGATATCCGTGCAGCTTGCATAGCAAATCAAATCTTTTCCCTCCTTCTTATTTGCATCCGATAATAACGGCGGTATAATTATCCTGATTGATATATCCTTTCTCCCGGATCGCCTCCCGGATCTGCAGCACTGCTTCTTCCGGCTCCTCTTCCAGACATCTGGACAGCGTCTCATCGTCCAGCGCATTGTATATGCCGTCACTCATCAGCAGCAGTTTGTCCCCTGCCACCAAACGGATCGGCTCCGCCGGGAAATCAATATGCTGTAATGCTCCCATCCCCAGAAAACTAATCAGACCGCTCCCACGGGAATCCCCATACACTTCCTGCAATGGCATCTCTCCGTTAACTGCATTCAGCGCCAGCTTATTTTTATAAATATGCTCTCTGTTTAACTGCATTAAAATCCCATGCCGGTACAGGCATATCCTGCTGTCTCCCACCGATAGAAATGAGAACAAACTCTCACGCAAAAGCCCCATCACAAGAGTCGAGCCGCTTTTACTGAAACCGGAAGGACCAAGTAAATCATTTACACTTTCCACGGCGCCCTGTGCCAGCATAAGCAGCTGCTGTTCCAGCGTGCACTTCCCCTGGTATAGGAAAAAATTATCTAAAATGGACTCCGCGGCTGCCGTACTCACTTTATCACCATCGGAAAGCCCGCCCATTCCGTCAGCCACCACTGCAAGCAGCCCATGTGTCTGCATCAGGGATTCATCGGATATGCCGAAACAATCCTGTTGTCCGGACCGTTCTCCCAGCTCGTGCAGCTTGCCGATTGAAACAGATTCTACCGGTTTGTTTCCGATGTTCGAAACTGTCATACCATACATCCTCTTTTCTTTGCGCTGTCTGATACAAATCAGCAGCAGCACAAAAACCGCAAGCGCCAGCGCCACTGCCACAATCACGCCTACAACCAAAACTGACCGGCTGATCTCCATATAACTTCCCAGCGTTTCCGCCCCCTGTTCCACCTCTTCTGCCAGCTCATTTACATTTTCCACTGCGATATTATCTGCCATCATATTAATCATCACCCCAGCTAAATTTTTCACTGCACAATCCCACAAACATAAGCTTGGTCGTTCCTATTGTAATCAAATCATAGTTTTTAATTTCCATACCGCCGCCAATGACCGGCATGTCATTTACCAGAAGGACATTTTTCCCCTGCTCATGCGCAATATAAAACTTCCTCGTCTGCGGTACAAAGGTGACATTTGTATCTTTCTCCGCCGAGATGGTATTATCTCCGCGAATGCAGATATCCCCTGTCTCTCTTCCTATGTAGTTATATCCCGTATGAATCCGGTAGTCCGTCCCACGACAGGGACCTTCTACCGCCACCAGCCAGCCGACTACCGGAGAAGGCGCCCCGGCGGGCGTGGAACTGTCCACAAACTGTGTCTTGCTCATAGACTCAGCTGCTCTTTTCTTTACCTGCGGAATTTCAGTTGGTCCGAAATTCCCATAATTACCGTAGTTATCCTCTGTTCCCACGTCCGTTGTCTTTCCGATTCCACCGTTATCAGAACCTCCGTCCGACATCTCCGCAAATGGATCAACTGTAGGAGAAAAACTACCAGAACTACAATACGGACAGCTTTCATAGCGGTTCGCATCATAATAATGTCCCTTGGAACAACTGATAATTTTCTGTCTGATTTCTGCCATAGCAATACCTCCCTTATTTATACTCATTATTAAAAAACTACAATTTGAAACATATTACCCCTGTTACCAAGGTAAAACCTCGTCCCTGCCGCAACGGATTCCGGATAGTTTGGCGGAAGCTGTTTTCCATCTGCTAGATAAGTCCCATAACTTGATCCCAGATCTATGAGGACAGGCATGCCCTGCTGCCATCGGATACAGGCGTGCCGCCTGCTGATCCCGGGCGTCCCATCCGGCATTCTGACCCCACAGGCGCTTTCCCTTCCAAACAAAATTTCACCGCCGCGGATCGGGTAAGTCTGCCCCTGCAGAGGACCGGCTACGCACTGCACCGCAAGATGACCATTCCCGGATCCGCCGCCTTGCCTGTAATTCCCGCCATATGTTCCTGCATTTCCTATTCCTTTCGGATTTGGTCCATACTGGTTGCTTCCCGGCTGGCTGTCCTGTGACAACCATGCAATGATCATAATTGTTCCAGCAACAGGAATCAGCGATATCAGATACCATACACCGCTTCTGCCAATATCGTGAAAACGCCGCCAGCCAACTGCAAAACTGGGAACAAGAGATGCCAGTAAATAGATTGGTATCAGAATAATTACAATTTCGGTAAATGAAAACAGACCAAGCAAAAGCCCAATCATAAATTGAAATAATTGAAAATACCAGAACTCACTGCGTCTTGCACGCCCTTCAAATACTCCATAGTTAGTAAAAACATGCTCGACAGCTTCCATAAAATTCATAATTAAACCACTTCCCTCTCAAAAGAATTTCTCATTTCTGACTATGGCAGTATTCTATCATTAACTTTTTTGAAATCGTCCAACCGGTTTCCTTACTGCCGGACATGTAGGATTTCCCCCGGCCGCCGCGCAGCCCGCATACCGCAAAACAGCAGACTTCCATATGTGGACCTGAGCATAAAACACCCCCGCAAGCCTTGTAAGCCCGCGGGGGATAAACAGAACTGATTGAAATTTCCCATAAAGTAAAACGCCCCGGCAATGCCGGGGCGTTTTATTTGTCTTTCTGATCTGTCTTATGGATCTTTACAGATTCTAATCCTTCTACCAACTCTCTGGCACGATCTACATCTGCCTCATTGATTCGAATTGTAAAAACATTTTTTTCTTTGCTATTCTCCTTCATCCTTTGAAAAAAAGGCTTCTCCTGCCATTCAATGAAATAAGAGATTCTATTTTTCAGAAAAATTTTTTCCATTTTTTCTTTGCTTTCCTGACTGTATACCTTGCAAAAAGCAACCTCTCTATGGTAAAAATTACTGTCATAAACAATTGATGACATATATTCATCTCCCACTTTACTTTCTTAACTGCACTACTATATCAGCTATGTGTTCATTATAATTCATAACACACTGCGATTTCAAGAAAAACTTCAAAAATTGAAGTAATTACCGTAACTTTTTGGACAATTCCCACAATGCCTTTTGCTGTATATATTGTTCATTCAGCCAGTTACCTGCTTCTTTCACTCCTTCTGTGGAAAACTCGAATTCCTTTCGCATTTTATTTTCTTCAGGTGTTTTGGCATAACAGTACGGCTCCGGCCAGATAATACACTCAAGTACCGTTTCTTCTGCTTCTTTCTTTTTCAGCATATAACGCATACCATCCATGCTGGCACAGTATTCTTCCTTTTTAATATAATTAAATATATGGAATTTTTCCTGATCGATCATTTCTGCTGTTCCCTTTAAATAACTTTGCTCTTATTCTTCTCGCTAACGCTCATTATATCATGAATCATAGATTCATGATCAACATTCGCCGCTCGCCGAATGAGTAAACTCATTCTTCTCGCTA
>CAYYGS010000051.1:0-12178 GCA_964471335.1 uncultured Jutongia sp. | reverse complement strand
AAATTTTCCTTTAAAATCGGCCCATGCAGAGGACAGATAATACGGATATCCAATCCGGCCGCTTTCTTCAAAAGCGTCTGCACCGGCGCACCGTATTTCCCTACGATATTAAAATAATATCTTCTGGCCTCGCATGCCCAGTCCTCATCCGTGTCAAGAGCACCAAACTTTCCAAAACCATCCGCAGAGAATAAAATACAATCTGCATCGTCATATGTCACCATAACCTCTGGCCAGTGCACCATTGGCGCCATAACAAAATGAAGCGTGTGGCGTCCCAGAGACACCGTATCTCCTTCACCCACAGTAACCTTCCTGCCCTCGATATCTACATCAAAGAAATTCGGCAGCATGCCAAAAAGCTTCTCATTAGATATAATCTGAAGTTCAGGATACTTTTCCAGTACCTCTGCCAAATTGGCAGAATGATCAGGTTCCAGATGTGAAATCACAAGATAATCCGGCTTACGTCCGCCTAATGTTTCTTCCACATTAGCCAGCCACTCATCCTTCTTCCTCTTGTCCACCATATCCATAATGGCGATCTTCTCATCCATAATAACGTAAGAATTATAGGAAACACCATTGGGAATAATATACTGTCCCTCGAACAAATCGAGATCCTTATCATCCGCACCTACATAAAACACATCCTCTGTCACATTATTTTTCATCATTACAACCATACCTTTCCAGCACCCGCAAACCTAAATGCACACAATACATATTATGCCGCAGGCACAAATTTTCTTATAAAATAATATTTGCAAGGATTATAGCACAAAACATTTCTCTTGCAAAGTCAAATAAGGCAACATCACAAACCACAGGAATCAGTATCCCAGTACACTGTCCAAAGAATCATCCTTCTCAACCCACTCCTGCACTGCAATCTCCCGGTACTCATCCTCGGTATCACGAATAATCACTCTCTCGATCCCGGCATTAATGATCATCTTCTTACACAGCGCACAACTGTTAGAATTTTTGACATAAGCGCCGGTATCTACCTCCCGTCCCACCAAATACAAAGTACTGCCGATCATTTTATCCCGTTCCGCACTGATAATAGCATTCGCCTCCGCATGGACGCTGCGGCACAGTTCATATCTCTCTCCTCGCGGAATGTCCATTTCCTGCCGGATGCAATGTCCCAAATCAGAACAATTCTTCCTGCCCCGCGGCGCCCCGACATAACCCGTCGAAATCACCTCATCGTTTTTAACGATAACTGCACCGTAATGCCGACGCAGGCAAGTTCCTCTTTTTGAAACCACATCTGCCAAATCAAGATAATAATTTATCTTATCGCGCCTCATAACCTTTCTCCTCTATTCAATCACATTATTACGCAGACACTTCTCCTCGAACTCTGCCGCAGTTAACGGCTTTGAAAAATAATACCCCTGAATGTAATCCGGATTCAACTTCAGAACACATTCATAATCCTCCTTTGTCTCTACCCCCTCATAACATACCGTCAGATTTAACGCATGTGCAAGTTCCGTAAACTGCTTCACCACCAGATAATCATACTCATTCTCACAGATATTCCGAATAAAAGACTGATCAATCTTTACCAGATCAAATGTCATATTCCTGACATACCGCAGGTTCGAATAGCCGGTTCCAAAATCATCAATTGCCAGATGGATCGCCTCGCCCTTAAAGGCACGAAGCACAGAGGCAGCCGTACCTGTCTCGATCTCCCCGCTCTCTGTCACCTCAAACATCACCTGATTTCTGTCAACCTGAAGCTCATCGATCAACTCCAGAATATCCTTCAATATATCACTCTTCTTCAGCTGTACAAAAGAAAGATTTACATTAATGCGGAAGCCCGGCACCAGCTTCTGCCATGCCTTGCACTGCTCCAACGCCGTTCTGGCAATCCATCTGCCCAGAGGAATGATCAATCCACTCTCCTCCAACAATGGTATAAACTGTGCCGGCGACATGAAGCCAAACTCCTCACTGTTCCAGCGAATCAGAGCCTCCGCACCCAGTATCTTCTTTTTGGGTATATTCACTACCGGCTGATAATACAGTTCAAAGCCACGGAAATCTGCCGCAATATCATTACTCAGACTCTCCTGCACCTCCAGTGTATGTACATAATCGTCATATACCTCCTGCGAATAGCTGACGCAGGTATTCTTCCCCTTTAGCTTTGCCTGATGCAGGGCAAAACCGGCCTGCTCCACCAGTTTATCCCAGGACTGGAGCTTCTCATCAAAATAAACACATCCCCCGGAAACTGTATAAAATAAGTGATACCCACTGTCGGAAATACTATTATCCGTCTTATGGCGTATCTCCTTATACAATGTCTTGGCAGGATTCTCCTCAGAAATATCATATCCTGTCACAAGAACGATCATCTCATCACCATTCATCCGATATACCTGTCCGCGGTCTCCCACTACAGACAAAATTGCTTTTGCCAGACTCGATAAAATCATATCACCAAATTCCTGTCCATATCTCTCATTGATGCCCCTGAAATTATCAATACCAATCTGTAGAAGATATCCATGAACCTCCGTCTGCAGCGCAAATTCCGTCAACGCGGATCTGAGCGCCGCCTCCCGGTACAATCCTGTCACACCATCAATTTTACTCTTACGTCCAATCTCCGCAATCCTTCCAATCAAATAAGCCGCACTTCCATCGTCACCCTTGACGACCTGACCACGGCAGCTGATCCAAATCGGTTTGCCATCTTTTCCCAGCCAGCGATATTCCAGATTATGTACATTAGAACGTCCTTCACGGATCGCAGCCAAATCATCCTGCAGCAGCGCAACATCCCCGGGATAAACTACCGAGTCAAATACCTTGCTTGCATTTGCAAACTCATGCCCCGGTAAGAGAAAGGTATCTGCTGCACTCTCCGAAATCACAAAGAAATCCTCCCGCAGATTCAGAATAAATAAATAATCCTCCGTACACATACTCAGCAGTGAAAATACTTTGCTGTATATTTGAACATCATCACTAATCTCCCTTTTTCCCAAGCACATCACCCTCTTCCTTCTAAATCTCTCCTGCTTCCCCGTACACTGTGATGTCTCTCCTTACAACAATACATATTGTCATCTGCCTGCTTCATCAACTCATCAATCTCATCGACACAGGAAATCGTATCCAACACAGAACCCACACTGGCACCTAAACAATATTCCTTCTTTTGACGGTCGTTCCAATCATCCACTTCCCTTTGCAGCGCCTGCTGAAAGTATTCCGGGTAATCCTCGTCACTCTCCTCTTCTGTCCACAATCTGGCAGCCACAAATTCGTCTCCGCCAAAACGCGCACAAAAACCATGATCCTCCAACACATTCTCCATACATTCAGCGATACCACGAATCGCGATATCACCCTCCGCATGTCCAAAGTTGTCATTAATCCCCTTTAATCCATCCAAATCTACAGACGCAAGGAAGATCTTCTTTCTACTCTTACCCATCTCTTCCAGATCCTGAGATAATTTTCCGTAAAAGCCTCTGCGGTTAAACGTCGAAGTAAGCGCGTCTCTGATATACATCTCATGAAGCTGGGAATGCTTTCTCACCGTCCCCAGAATATGTGTCAGCGTCATCATAAAGTCGTTGAGATATTCATAATTAAATTCAATTTGATAAAACTGCAGCGCCATATATCCATACACCTCATCCTGCCAATGAATCGGCAGAAAAAGGATCTGCTGCAATTCCTCCCACAGTTCATCCGGAACCAGACTGAATACCTGATTTTTTTTCTCCCTCAAAGGAATAGAATACTTCCCGTTCACCAACGACATCAGCAAAAGAATATCTCCATCCTGAAAATCTCTGGACACGGGAATATCCGTATGCCTGCACATCTTAGAATTCACAAAAAGATAAACATTCCCCTCTGTAATCTCACGGATATAGCGTTCCAGCATCTCCAGCATCCCCATCATGGAGTATCCTTCTGTAAGACTTGTCAGCATCCGGAATGTATCGTTAATGTGTAATCTGTCATGCGCCATCTGCCCATACACTTCCATCATTTGAAGATTAATCACATTTGACTTTTCAGGAATACAGCCGCAAGACTCACTCTTCTGTAAATGAAAGGGTACGGTTACGGTATAAACCTCTCTATCCGGCTCTCGTCTGACATCATCAATAATCACAAAGATCTGCCGGACGATTTCCTCCTGATCCACCCCCGCTGTCGTCAGGTGTGGTGAACAGTGTTCAACCAGATGATACGCATCAAATCCCGTCACAATCACATCTTCCGGCACCCGGAGTCCATGCTCATCAAGCACGCTGCAGACAGAGAGAGCCATGACGTCATTCGCACAAATAATCGCATCCGGCAGATCCTCTTTATTCTTCATCCACTCCTCACAAGCTTCTCTGGCAGGCACCTCCCAGAAATCGCCATACCCTATATGTTCCTCTATAACAGGAAGATGATTCTCACGCAGGATTCTCCGATACACATCCAGCCTTTTCTCCGAAAAATCGTTCCCACGAAAACCAGCCATAAAGAAAGGATTCTTGCTGTGGTGCTCTTCTATCACATGACGTACCATATCACAAAAGGTAGAGCTGTAATCTAACTGTATGTTAAAACAATGCTCTAATTCATAGTCCACAGTAATGACAGGTACTCCCTGCTCCAAAGCCCTGTCCCGCACTGCCTCAAGGAGCTCCCGGTCCAGTATTGTCTGCCCCAGTAAAATAAGAACAGATAATTCCTGCATCGGAATCCTGGAAAAAATCGATGCCTCTCCACGGCCGGAAGGCGTTGGAACATCCAATTTTTCAAAACAGCCAAAAAACATCACATAACAACCCGCTTCCGCTGCCCTGCGGCTGAGTGTCTGTACGAGTTTTGCTATGACAGAATCAGCTAGCTGTGATACACAAACGCCAATAATTTTTTGCGCCTTTTCCATATATCCTCCTTCCCAAAATCCCAATTTTTATTAATTTTAACACAATTGTAACATAATTGCTATCATTAATTATCTTGAGTTTCCGCATTTTTATGATGCTGGGGTCAAAAGGGGCTTTTGACCCCAGCATCATTTCTATTTTACTGTCGTTTGTCCTGCTTCCCGCAGCAGATATTTTACAGACACAATTATAATGATAACGGAGAGCAACAAAATCACTGCCATCCCGATAGGTTCCCATGCATGCTGCCCGGTAAAACACACAGATAAAAGCTGTGATGTCAGATTAAAGATGATATGTGCCAAAATACTTCCCAACACGGTACCTGTCACCTGATAGACCAGTCCCAGAAGAAGTCCGAGCATAAACGCATACAGCCCCTGAATCAAATTCATGTGATATACCCCGAAGCAAAAAGCCTGGAGCGCATTAGCCACCCAAAACGGAAAGGCAGTACGGAAGCGGTCAAACATTGCACCGCGAAAGATCAATTCCTCCGATATCGGGCCAATCAGCAAAATATAAGGCAGCGTAATAACAGAAGAACGATAATCTAAATGTGACATCATATTTTGATATGACACAAACCAGTCTGGAACAGCCGCCGCCAAAAGAGTAATAAACATTGTCAAAAGAATGCAGGCGGATGCAGACGCCCCACACACTGCGGGAAATCTCCTCCCCCGAAATGCCTCCCGACAGGAAAAATCTTCCTGTCTCCACGGGCTTCGGCAATATAAAATGCCGCACCAAATCAGGCACAGCCCAGCAGAGACTGCCGATACCCATATCAGCAGATCTCCCCTGCTCCCCGACATAAGCTGCACCAGGTATTTCTGTGCGCGCTCCATTTCCTCATGGCCCAGCAGCTGTACTGCCATATATCCCAGCACGCAGATCATATATGCCGGAAGCTGCATCAGAATACAGCCTGCAAAAATCAGCACAGCCCCCCTGCACTGGACAAACTGCATTCTCCAAAGCTCCTTCTTACTTTGCTGTTCCCGTGTCATATCCTTCCCCTTCCCAGGCATGCATCCCCTTAGAGAAACACATACGCAATTTCCTTTTAGAGAAAAAATGCGACAATAGTTTTACCAGACTCAGAAACACGCTGACAAAACTACTGTCGCACTTTATAATTATTATGTATTACTTCTTATTTCTCTGCAAAAACATCGGTATCTGGATCTCTCCATTGTCAGACGCCTGACGTGTAGCTGCAGCCGGCGGCTTCGTCTCTCCTGTAGAGACCGTCCTCTGTACAGCCGGGGCAACCTGTCCTTCCCGGATATTGAAATTAGACCGGGGCACTGCCGTCTGCATAAAAGCAGGTCCTGCCACCTTCATGCCATCCTCTTCCAGTCCTGTCGCGATGACAGTGATCTTCACCTGATCCTGCATATTCTCATCTACCATAGCACCAAAGATGACATTACAATTATCACCTGTCAGCTCCGTAATATAGGAAACTGCCTCGTTTGCCTCAATCAGTCCTACTGCGCCGGAAATATTAACTAATACATCCGATGCCCCCTCGATTGTCGTATCCAGCAACGGGCTGGAGATCGCCTGCTTCACGGCATCCATACATTTGTCATCGCCGCTTCCAACGCCGATTCCCATATGAGCCACACCCTTGTCCTTCATAACTGTCTGCACATCCGCAAAATCCAAGTTAATCAGACCAGGCAGCGCAATCATATCCGTAATGCCCTGTACACCCTGCTGGAGCACCTCATCTGCCCTGCGCAGTGCAACATCGATCGTCGCTCTTCTGTCCACGATCTGCAGGATCTTATCATTCGGGATTACAATCAGAGTATCTACGTGCTCCTTCAGCCTGTCTATTCCTGCAACAGCATTGTTCATTCGTGTCCGCGCTTCCATCGTAAAAGGCTTCGTGACAATGCCAACTGTAAGAATTCCCATATCCTTAGCAATCTGAGCCACAATAGGAGCAGCTCCCGTACCAGTTCCGCCACCCATACCACAAGTGACAAATACCATGTCGGCACCGCGGATGATATCGGCGATCTCATCCTTGCTCTCCTCTGCTGCCGCCTCACCAGTCGCAGGATCAGCGCCGGCGCCCAGCCCCTTTGTCAGCTTCTCTCCAATTTGCAGACAATTCGGTGCTTTGCAATTCAGAAGATGCTGCTTATCTGTATTGATGCAGACAAATTCTACACCCTTAATGCCCTCTTCAATCATACGGTTGATCGCATTGTTTCCACCTCCACCAACACCTATTACAATGATCTTTGCAGCTGAATCAGCCTCGCTTGTCTTAATCTCTAACACGGTACTCCTCCTCTTTTCTGCATCTCCCAATTTATCACAAACATAGAAATTCTAATCCAGATAATTATTCAACATCTAAAATGAACCCTAGCTTATATAATACTAATTATCAAAAGAATAATCAAGAGAACATTTGTTTTTTTCTGTTTTGCACAAACTTTTAGTCATTTGACACATCCATTCGTATCAATCGACGCCGAATCTCCATAATCTACTGTTCAGATTCGCCACCTTCCTGCGATGCAGAATCATCCAACTGACCGGACTCATCGCCCTCCTGTGATGTAGAATCATCCAACTGACCAGTTTCATCGCCCTCCTGCGATGTAGAATCATCCAACTGACCAGTTTCGTCACCCTCCGGCAGGATATCGCTGTCTCCTTCCTGCTCTGAATTCCCTTTCTTTTGTACCGGAGTGTTCTGCTTTAAGATAATCTTGTCCCCCGGCTCAAATCTCTCCATCTCTATTGTACCGCCCAGATCCTTACGGCTTGTCTTATCCAATACACTAGCAAGCGCTGCCAGCGCGTCATCGTAAAAATCCCGTTTTCCCAAATGCACCTGTACTTTACCGGAATACAGTGTCACATCTCTGCCATCAAATCGGATCTGGTCTGTCTTCACCTGATAATGGCTGATCAACTGGGACAGATTCATGATAATGTTAAAAAGCTCCGGATCCTCTACCTCGAACGCCTGACTGACAATAAATTTGCCAAATTTAATACCCGTGACGACGGGAACTCCCTCCATCGGCTTTGACAGGCTCTGCAGCACGATCCCATCCTTATCAAAATAGATATATTGTCCCATATATTTCACACAACCGCTGATGCTCTTGTCATACACATGCAGCGTAATACGGTCAAACCGTTTCCATTCCACCTCGATCTCCTGTACAAACGGCAGACAAGGCACTCCCCGAAGCCTGCTCTTCGCCAGAAAATACAGCGTATGATAGGAATATGGATCAGCCATTGCAGACCGGACGATCTCCGGTTTCGAATAATAGGAACCGCCCTCTACCTCCACCTCACGGATGCGAAGGCCAAAAAAGGCCAGCACACAAAGGAGCAAAAAGCTTAAAACCGTAAAAATAATGATCTTTCTGTATCTCACCTGAATTCACCACGTTTCTTCTATTCTTTTCCTCATTTCAACCGAATCTGGCGCGACACGCCCAGAACAAGTCCCATCTCTGCCATCATAATCATAGAGGCCGTACCACCATAGCTGATCAGCGGCAGAGGCACACCTGTTGAAGGAATGGTATTCGTCACAACGGCAATATTCATCAACACCTGAATGGCAATATGTATCATCACCCCGATACAGATCATGCTGCCAAAGAGATCCGGTGCATTACAGGCAATCATCACAATGCGCCACAGCAGCACCAGAAAAGCCAGCATCACAAAGACTGCTCCCACAATTCCAAGCTCCTCACAGATCACGGCAAAAATCATATCATTATATGCCTCCGGAATATATCCCAGCTTCTGCATGCTCTCTCCCAGGCCGCTCCCAAACAGACCACCTGATGCAATTGCATACAGCCCCTGCAGGATCTGATAGCCGTGAGGATCTGTTTCTACATTCTGCCACGCAGAGATTCGCCCTGCACGAAAGCCGGCTCCCAGGAAAATATAAGCTGTCCCCGCCGCAACGAGTACCACCGCGCAGAGCAGGAAATACGCCTTCTTTTTGCTTGCCACGAAGCACATCCCTACAGCAATGCCCGCCACGATAATCGCCGTACTTAGATTTTGGACCGCAATCAGTATGATCGCTGGTGCGACATATATCATCAGCTTTACAAACCCCTGAAAATCATCTACCAGCTTTCGTGAACGGTAAACAGCATACGCCACAAATAAAATCACTGCAATCTTCGTAATCTCTGACGGCTGGAATTCAACCGGCCCGAATTTCAACCATCTTCTGGCCCCATTATGTTCCTGGCCAATCCCCGGAATCAATACGACCGTCTGTAATCCTAATGCTATGATGTAAAAGAGATAGACAAGATTAAAGCCGGTAATACGCCCTCTCTTACTCAGCCATTGATAATCCAGATTCGAGTCAGCCAGCATAAGTACCGTACCCAGGATCAATCCGGCCAGCTGCTGGGTCACAAAACGATACGGATTATTAAACCGGGAGGTAGATGCCGTATAGGAACTGGCGCTGTATATCATTAACACTCCAAACAACGCGATCGCAATCGTCATAAAAAGCAGCATATAATCATACTGGGTATACGATCTCTCCCGCTCCTTGCCCGCCGTCCCTGTCCTGTCCGCTCTCCTCCTGGCCGAGGAAGCCTTCCGGCGGCTGTGCATTCCTACATTTGACATAGTAGCCTCCATTTTTTACAATTTATTGACATATTCCTTAAACAGGTTTCCACGCTGCTCATAACTTTTAAACATATCCCAGCTGGCACAGGCAGGCGAGAGCAATACTGCATCGCCCGGATCCGCCTGGGCCGCTGCCTCCCTTACCGCAGCTTCCAGAGAATCCACCCGTGTGATATTTGTAAAACCGGCGTCCCTTGCTGTCCTCTCGATCTTCTCTGCCGTGGCACCCAGAAGCACCAGGCCCTTAACACGGCCATCAAATGACGCCACCCATTCCTCATAGGAGGAATCCTTGTCATATCCACCACCGATGACAATTGCAGGCGCTACCATCGCCTCTACCGCCTTAATCGCGGCATCCGGATTCGTCCCTTTAGAGTCATTATAATATTTTACACCATTTACTTCACGCACAAACTCAATCCTGTGCTCCACGGCCCGAAACTCAGCCACTGCCTTGCGGATGCACTCCACCGGCACACCACAGTGCATGGCAATCGCCACAGCCGCCATCACATTCTCATAATTGTGCATCCCCAGAAGCTGCATATCATGAATACTGCATATGCGTATCTGTTCCGTGTCGCAGTATATGATATCCTCCCCCTGAAGCCAAATGCCCCGCTCCAGCTGACGTCTGCTGCTAAACCAGAAAATGTCAGCCGGAATATCCCTGGCAATCTCCCGCAGATGCTCATCTTCATAATTTAAAACACAGACCTGATCTTTCGTCTGGTTTACGGCAATATTCGCCTTCGCCTGAATATAGCACTCCATCGTGTGATGGCGGTTCAGGTGATCCGGTGTAATATTTAAGATCGCACTGACCTGCGGACAAAAAGAATGAACCGTCTCCAGCTGAAAGCTTGAGACCTCTGCTACCGTCACAGAATCCTCTATTGTCTGCAGCGCATATTCCGTATATGGCAGACCGATATTGCCCACCACAAAAACACTGTCATAATACTCTCTCATTATCTGCCCCGTCAGGGCTGTCGTCGTCGTCTTGCCATTTGTGCCTGTAATCGCCGCCAGTCTTCCCTTTGCACAGCAAAAAGCGAGCTCGATCTCTCCCCAAACAGGAATTCCCCGCTCCTTAAACTCCGTCACAAACGGCAGATCCACCGGCACGCCCGGACTGAGTACCACGAGTTCAGTCTCATCCATCTTCTCCCCCGGCAGTTCTCCAATGACCAGTTCCCACGCTGCACCCTTCGGCAGCTTTTCTTCTATTTGTTCCCTCTTTGCCTCCGCGTTGCCCTCCAACACGATAATCCTCGCTCCCAGCTGTACCAGAAGCTTCACAGCGGCAATCCCGCTGATCCCTGTACCTACCACTAATACTCTCTTCTCTTGATAATCCATCCCAGCAAACCTGCCCTTTCTCCTATAATGCCGCCAGCGCCACCAGACAAAAGAGTGCCGTCACAATGGAAAAGACTGCCACTACTCTTGTTTCCGACCATCCACACTGCTCAAAATGGTGGTGAATCGGCGCCATTTTAAATATTCTCTTCCCGTGTGTCATCTTATAATAACCCACCTGTAAAATCACAGAAAGCACTTCTATGAGATAAATCGCGCCTACAATCAGGATGAAGAGCGGCATTTTCAGCATAAGAGCCGCCGATGCCACAAACCCGCCGAGCGCCAGGGAACCGGTGTCCCCCATAAAAACACTGGCCGGATAGACATTAAACACAAGAAATCCCATCAAAGCTCCTGCCACCGCAGAGGAAACAGGGGCAATGGAGCTTCCTGTTCCGATGGCCACCACTGTAAAAAACACAGCAACCAGAAGCGTCACACTGGACGCCAGTCCATCCAGACCATCTGTAAAATTCGTTCCATTAACTGTCCCTATCATTACAAAAAAGAGAAAGACCACAAAAAGCCAATCCGGCATTTCCAGATACTTCCCCTCCAGAACGCCCCCTGTAAAAGGGATGAGCACCTGTGGAGCAAAATGCAGCTTATATAAATAATAATATGCATAGATCCCTGTGACAATCACCTGCAGCGCCATTTTCTGCCATGCCCGCAGCCCCATGGATCTCCTCATCACAATCTTAATATAATCGTCGAGAAACCCGATCAGTCCAAAACCTACTGTAGCAAAAAGAACCGGTATCACCTCCGGATTACCCTCCACATACAAAACGGACGTCACGGAAATCGACAGGAGAATAATAATCCCCCCCATCGTCGGCGTTCCTGCCTTCTTCAAATGACTTCTCGGACCATCATCCCTGACATACTGTCCAAATTTCAGCTTTCGTAAAAAGGGAATCACTACCGGACAAAGTATTACGCTGATCGCAAAGGAAATCAGCACCGGTATGATGGTATCGAAATAATTCATTCCTCTCCTCCACAGTATTATAATAGCCTTTTCATTGTAATCCAATCCCTGCCGGAAATCAACCCGGGGATGCAGTCACGACTTCCCCCCGTTCGACACCAAGATATGGCAGTACATTATCCAAAAGCTCTGAGATTACAGGCGCAGCAATCGTTCCCCCGTAATATATCCCCTCCGGTTCATCAATCATCACAAGAGCCGCTACTACCGGGGT
>CAYYGS010000050.1:0-12262 GCA_964471335.1 uncultured Jutongia sp. | reverse complement strand
GCGATGAGCGCTCACATTTCTTCACCGACCTCCAGGGGCATCCGCTGATGCGCACGTCGCATACTCCTCCCTGCATGGCAATACTGCGGATGCTGCAAAGCAGCTGGCGGACGAGCTGACAAAGGCCGGTGTGGAGAAGGTGGCGATTTCAGATTTGGCCAGAGAGGATATGGCGGAGTGTATTGAGGATGCGTTCCGTTATGACAGGCTTGTAGTGGCGGCTCCGACATATGATGGCAATGTGATGCCGGTGATGTCAGATTTTATTCATCATCTGAAAATCAAGAATTATCAGAAGCGTACAGTGGGAATCATAGAGAATGGATCCTGGGCTCCTGTAGCAGCAAAGCTGATGCGTGCGGAGTTTGATGAGATGAAGGATATTAAGGTGCTGGATGAGACAGTCACGATCCGTTCTACCGTAAAGGAAGCAGATGGAGAAAGTATCCGCGCTCTGGCAAAGGCTTTAGTTGGGTGAAATTAATTCATGTATAAGGTGAATTAATTTACACTTTTTCGCTTTACATATTTGTATAAGAAGATATAATAGTAGTGTTGACTGATTTTGAACACAGGGGTGAAATCGGTGCAACACTACTATTTTGATGATGTGCCGTCAGACAAAGGCGGCGGCATGGGAGGATTATTATGAAAAATGGAATTGAGATCAGATGGCATGGGCGAGGCGGCCAGGGTGCAAAGACGGCTGCTTTGTTACTGGCTGATGTGGCGTTTAAGACGGGGCAGAATGTTCAGGGCTTTCCGGAGTATGGACCGGAGCGTATGGGGGCGCCGATTACTGCATACAATCGGATCAGCTCCGATGTGATTCGTGTTCATTCTAATATATACCATCCGGATTATGTTGTAGTTGTGGATGAGACGCTGCTGGATTCTGTCGACGTGACGGCTGGTTTGAAGGAGACGGGTGCAATCATTATCAATACTCCAAAGTCCAGGGAACAGGTGATGCAGCATTTGAATGGATATCAGGGGCGCGTTTATACAGTAGATGCCAGACGTATTTCGATGGAGACGCTGGGAAAGAATTTTCCGAATTCTCCGATGCTGGCTGCTGCCGTAGCTGTGAGCTGTATTATGCCGCGCAAGGATTTTATCCATGAGATGAGGGCCTCTTATGAGCATAAATTTGCGAAGAAGCCGGAGGTAATTGATGGTAATATGCAGGCGCTGGAGCGTACCTTCGATGAACTTGCGCCCTTGTTGGAGAAGGATGGAATAGGTATGTCCGCTTAGCAGATTTAGTACAGAATGGAAAGGCATGGTTTAAATTCATGAGGACAGATATTACAAAGATAAATGAGAAGACGTCCCATAGTCAGCTGACGGAGGGACTGATGATTTTTGCCGGGGGCACGTCGGCGCTGTTTGAAACAGGAGAGTGGAGAACGAATACACCGGTTTATCATGCAGATTTGTGCAAGCAGTGTTTATTGTGTGCGCCGGTTTGTCCGGACAGCAGTATTCCGGTGAATCAAGGGAAAAGAAGTGATTTTGATTACGAGCACTGTAAGGGATGTGGCATCTGTGCCAGGGTATGTCCCTTCCAGGCGATTGAGATGAAGGAGGGAAATATCTGATGGCAATCAAAGAACGTATGTCGGGAAATGAGGCGGTGGCTTATGCGATCCGCCAGATCAATCCGGATGTAATGCCTGCATTTCCGATTACTCCTTCTACGGAGATTCCCCAGATGGTTTCTACATATATTGCCAATGGGGAGATGGATACAGAATTTATTCCGGTGGAGAGTGAGCATTCTTCCATGAGTGCAACGATCGGTGCGGAGGCGGCAGGCGCCAGAAGCCTGACAGCGACATCTTCTGCCGGCCTGGCGTTGATGTGGGAGGAGCTTTTGCTGGCGGCGTCAAACCGTATGCCGTGTGTGCTGGCACTGGTCAACCGTACTCTGTCGGGACCGATCAATATTAACTGTGATCATACAGATGGTATGGGAGCAAGAGATACAGGATGGATTCAGATCTATGCGGAGAATAACCAGGAGGCGTATGATAACTTTATCCAGGCATATCCGATTGCCGAGGATACGAGGGTACATCTTCCGGTGATGATCTGTCAGGACGGATTTATCACGAGTCATGCCGTGGAAAATATCACGCTGTGGGAAGATGAGGCAGTCAGGGAATTTGTCGGTGAGTATCACCCGGAGGAATTTCTGCTTAATCCCGGCAAGCCGATTTCCGTGGGGCCGTATTCTGTTTCCAATTATGCGATGGAGGCCAGGAAAAATCAGGCGCTCGCGATGGACCGCTCGAAAGAGGTTATTATCGAGGTGGCCCGGAAATATAAGGAGCTGACGGGCAGGGGATTTGAACTCTTTGAGGAATACAGGACAGAGGACGCCGATTATATCATTTTAATTATGGGCTCGGCCGCAGGCACGGCAAAGCAGGCCGTCGATGAACTGAGGGAACAGGGCAAAAAGGTGGGCGTATTGAAGCTGCGTGTCTTCCGGCCGTTTCCGGCAAAGGAGATTGCGCAGGCTCTGAAAAACTGCCGGGCAGTCGCAATATTGGACCGCTGTGAGAGCTACAATAGCAATGGAGGTCCTCTGGGAGCCGAAGTGACAGCCGGCCTCTACCGGGAAAGGATAATGATTGAGACAGTTAATTATATTTACGGTCTGGCAGGACGTGATTTCACGGTGAGTGATGCAACGGGGATTTTTGATGACCTGGCGGAGATGGTAGAAAACGGAAAAGAAATTGAGCAGTATCAATATATCCGTTTGCGTTGATTGATAGAATGGAGATTATAATGAGCGATTACAGTTTAAAAACGATGATGAATAAACCGGAGCGTCTGGCTCCGGGGCATCGTATGTGTGCAGGCTGCGGTGCAACGATTGCCGTGCGTGCGGTTCTGCGTGGACTGCATGAGGGTGACCGTGCCGTGATCGGCAATGCAACAGGATGCCTGGAGGTATCCTCCTTTATGTATCCGTATACGGCATGGGAGGACAGTTACATTCACAATGCCTTTGAAAATGCGGGAGCGACTCTGAGTGGTGTGGAGACGGCTTATCGTGTCCTGAAAAAGAGAGGACGTCTTTCGGAGGAGGAGAATTTTAAATTTATTACATTCGGCGGTGACGGCGGAACATATGATATCGGTTTTCAGTCTCTGTCCGGGGCAATGGAGCGTGGGCATGATATGGTCTATGTCTGCTATGATAACGGAGCATATATGAATACGGGAATTCAGCGTTCTTCTGCGACACCGATGTATGCAGATACAACGACAACGCCGGTGGGAAAGCAGTCGGACGGCAAGATGCAGAACCGCAAGGATCTGTCGGCGATTATCGCAGATCACGATGTGGCATATGTTGCACAGACGACATTCACGAATGATTTTAAGGATATCCACCGCAAGTCGGAAAAGGCGATCTATACGGAGGGGGCAAGCTTTTTGAATATTATGACGCCCTGTCCGCGCGGGTGGCGCTATGATACGCCGGATATCATGAAGATCTGTAAGATGGCGGTAGAAACGTGTTATTGGCCGTTATTTGAGGTAGACCATGGGAAGTGGATCTTATCCTATGAGCCAAAGAAAAAACTTCCAATCGAGGATTTTCTTCGGGAACAGGGCCGCTTTAAGCATTTGTTCAAAAAGGGAAATGAGGAGCTGATAGTACAGTTTCAGGAGGAAGTTGACAGACGCTGGGAGGAACTGTTGTATAAATGTGCTCGTTAATGAGTGAAATGAAAGGTAATATATGACCTTATTAACATATCAGGTATTTAAGACGGTGGCCGATCAGGGGAGTTTTCGCAAGGCGGCGGATCTGCTCGGCCTGACGCCGTCGGCTGTCAGTCATGCAATTTCGGCGATGGAGGGGGAGTTGGGATTTTCCGTACTCAACCGAAGCAAAAATGGTGCAACGCTGACGAATTACGGAGAACATCTTCTTCCCTATGTCAATGCTGTACTCAACAGTGATGAGAGTCTGCAGCAGGCGATTGCTGAGTTTAACGGCCTGAAACAGGGAAGAGTGAAGATTGGGTGTTTTTCAAGTGTATGTACCAATTGGATTCCGGATATTTTGCAGTCCTTTCAGGAGCAATATCCGGATATTTTGATAGAAGTTTTTCAGGGAACTTATGATGACGTTGCTTATTGGATTAAAAACGGCATTGTTGATCTGGGTTTCCTCTCGGTTTCAAGTGCGGGGGATATTCCGATCGAACCACTTTGCCGGGATCCGTTGCTTTGTATTGTTCCGCGGGGAACGATACGGGACAATACGAAAAATTATATGGATATAGACGAGATGCGGGATTATCAGTTTGTGAGCCAGCGGGAGTCTACGGACGCGGATATACACAATTTTTTAAAGGAGAACTCGCTGGATGTGCGTTCCCGCTGTCATGTGGTGGACGATTTATCGACGGTGGCCATGGTGGCCAGTGGATTTGGAATCTGTCTGATGCCGGCAATGGTCATGAAGGATATTCCCTATGAGGTGGATTGTTATCCGGTAAAGCCGGATGCGTACCGGATTATCGGGTTGGCTACACTGAATCCTGAATTTATGGCGCCGGCAGTCAGAACAATGTATAACCATATCATTAAAAAATATCGTCGGATGTAAGAAAACCTCCCTTTGTCAGACTGACACAAGTCTGATAAAGGGAGATTTTTGTCAGACGCGAATCTTGGCCTTTTGCGGCTTATCGCCTCTTTTACGGAGTTTAATCTTGCGGACAGAGTAGTCGTGCCCATCAAAGGTCATAATATCCTGTTCCGGTGTAATCAGCGCGGCATGGGCGACCTCGTCTCCGGCAGCCAGCGTGATTCCTTTCACACCGCGGCTTGTCTTTTTATATTCATTGACCTCATTCAGAGGAAATCCCAGAGAGGCTCCGTTCTTTGTGATCATGATTACCTTTCGGTTATCGGCCAGCACATCTTCGATTGTGATTACGGAGACGGCAGTCAGTTCATCTCCATCATCCAGCTTGGAGGCGTTGACCATATAGCGGCTCGTCTCAAATTCCATTCCGGATACCTGTTTGACATAGCCCTTTTTGGTTACAAATAAAAGCTGGGAATTAAACAGATCCTCGCAGGCAAGGAAGAGAAGTGCATCCTCGCTGGTATCCATTTTACAGAGCTGGTGGATGAGAGTTCCCTTATCCTTAGCCTTTCCCTTTGGAATATTCTTGGCTTTTACCTGATACATATTGCCCTGATTTGTGAAGATGCAGAGCTTATCGGTGTTATTTAGCGTGATAATGTGCGGGAACTCCTGCAGTGTCTCTTTCGCAACGCGGCTGTAGCTTCCTGCATCCATAGATTTTGTGTAGCCAAAACGGTCAACCAACACATATAATTCCTCTTCCTTGACAACTTCTACATAATTAGCCAGGGTACGGTTGCACAGTTCTGTTCTGCGCTCATATCCAAATTGCTTTTTGTATGACGTCAGTTTCTTTTTGATGACACGGTGCAGTTGTTTTTTGCTGCCAAGGATGCCTTCGTATTCCGAGATGTTCTGTGAAAGTGTGTCGCTCTCCTGATGGAGCTTCAATACTTCCAGTCCGACCAGGCGGCTCAGAGGCATAGCGAGGATAGCGTCTGCCTGGCGTTCCGTGAAGTCAAGTGTCGCTGCAATCTCTTCCGAAAAGTCGTATTTAAACTCTATACCATCTGTATTACCACACGTAAGACACATCTTTGCCTGCTTCACAGATTTGCTTCCGCGTAATATCTCAATGATCAGATCGATTACATCAGTCGCGCGGATGAGTCCCTGTACAATCTCCATGCGTTCCTGTGCCTTTTGAAGCAGATGTTCATATTCCTTAGTATACAGCTCCTCCTGGAAAGAGATGAATTCCTCAATCATACCCTTTAGTGTGAAGGTGATTGGCTGCTTATCCTTTACGGCGAGGAAATTTACGCCATAGGTATCTTCCATTGATGTTTTCTTGTACAGACCGTTAAGCAGATTGTCTACGTTGCGGTCCTTCTTGACCTCGATCACGAGACGGATTCCTTCCTTGGAGGATTCGTCGCGCACATCGTAGATCTCATCAAATACTTTTTCACGGGAAAGGGAAACGAGTGATTCCAGCAGCTTCTGCTTGTTTCCGGCTACGGTATAAGGAATTTCCGTGATAACAATATTTTTCCGACCGTAATCACTGTTTTCGATGACAGTTCTGGCGCGCAGCTTGAGTTTTCCCTCTCCTGTCTCGTAGATGCTGCGGATATCATCAGCATTTGTGATCATGGCGCCTGTTGGGAAGTCCGGTCCCTTGATGTAATGCATGAGTTCGTAGGTGGACAGATTCGGATCGTCCATATAGGCGATGATGCCATCGATAACCTCTAAGGGGTTGTGCGGCGGGATATTTGTTGCCATGCCCACAGCGATGCCTGTCGTTCCATTCAAAAGCAGATTGGGGAGCGTGGCGGGCAGTACGAGAGGCTCCTTCTCACTCTCATCGAAGTTTGGGCCGAATGGGACCAATCCTTTATCCAGATTGTCGAGCATCGTCATGGCTCCGGAGGAAAGCCTGGCCTCTGTGTAACGCATGGCGGCGGCACTGTCGCCATCGATTGAGCCAAAATTGCCGTGTCCGTCAACGAGAGGGACGGACAGGGAGAAATCTTCTGTCATATGTACTAATGCATCATAAATCGAGCTGTCGCCATGTGGATGGTATTTACCCATCGTATCACCGACGATACGGGCACTTTTCCGATGTGGTTTATCAGGCGACAGTCCAAGTTCATTCATGGCATACAGAATACGGCGCTGTACCGGTTTCAGGCCATCCCGGATATCTGGAAGCGCACGCGAGATAATGACGCTCACAGCATAGTCCCGGTAGGAAGTTCTCATTTCCTCCGAGAAATCTAACTGAATAATTGATGAATCCTGTGTTTTCATTGTTTCCTCCATTTTCCTTATACTAAAATCAATTAAATATCCAGATTGGCGTAGCGCGCCTCCTCCATAATAAACTGTCTGCGCGGCGGTACATTACTGCTCATCAGCGTGGTTGTCACATCGTCCGCGTCTACCGTATCGCTGATCGTGATCTGGGCGAGGACACGGCTGTCAGGATCCAGAGTCGTCTCCCAGAGCTGTTCTGCGTCCATTTCGCCGAGTCCTTTATAACGCTGTACACCGACAATTTTGTATTTCGCATTTTTACGGAACTTTTCCAGTTCAAAATCATTAAAAAGATAGCGGGAATATTTTTTCTTGCCCCGTTTCTTCCGTTTGCTGCTGCCTTCCTCCGGTTCCTCGAAGGAAGCCTCATCAGCAGAAGCCTGGCCGACTGTCTCATAGTCTACTTTATAGAGAGGCGGCAGACCGCGGAATACCTTGCCTTCCAGGATGAGTTCCGGCATAAAGCGGTAGAAAAATGTCAGCAGGAGCGTGCTGATATGAGCGCCGTCTACATCGGCATCTGTTAGGATAATAATTTTATCGTAACGCAGTTTTTCAATATCAAATTCATCCCCGATGCCGCAGCCAAAAGCGGCAATCATGGATTTTATCTCATTATTTAAAAGGATTTTTTCTAAGGTGGCCTTTTCTACATTAAGAATTTTGCCGCGCAGGGGCAGCACTGCCTGTGTTTTCCTGTTGCGGGCCGTTTTGACAGTGCCTCCGGCAGAGTCACCCTCCACGATATAAACCTCGCATTCCTCCGGTTTTTTCGAGGTGCAGGCAGCCAGTTTGCTCTTTGTATCCACATCATTTAACTGCTTAAGTACTGCAGTGCGCGCTTTATCGCTTGCCTTTCTGGCATTATAGGACTTCATGGAGTTATCGAGGATTTTTCGCAGTACTTCTACATTTTTGTCAAAATACCGTTGTACTTCGCTGCTGAACACATCATCAACAGCACTTTTTGCGTCGGTATTGCCGAGTTTCGTCTTCGTCTGTCCTTCAAACTGCGGATCCGGATGCTTAATCGAGATGATAGCAACCAACCCATTACGGATGTCCTTGCCGTCGAAATTTTCATCTTTGTCCTTCAATATGCCAAGTTCCCTTGCGTATTGGTTCATAATGCGTGTCAGCGCCGTTTTAAAACCTGTCACCAGGGTGCCGCCGTCCACGACATTAATGCGGTTGCAGTAAGGATTAATCTGTTCTGTGAAATTAGTTGTATATTGGAAAGCGACTTCCACTTCGATATCACCGCTGCGGCCTTCAATATAAATAGGAGATTCGTGAAGTGTGGAGGTATCACGGTTGATATAGCTTACAAAGCTTTGAATACCGAATTCCTCCTGATAGGTGGCGGTTTCTCCGTTGATCTCATCCTTAAAATTAAGTTTGAGATTTTTGTTCAGGAAGGCAACCTCCTTCAATTTCTTTTTAATGATATCCGGTTTAAATACGACCGTCTCAAAAATCTCCGGATCGGGATAAAATGTGATCTTTGTCCCGGTGTTCGATTTGGCGCATTTCCCTATCGTGGGAAGCTGTCCCTTCTCCAGCGGTGTAACGGGATGGCCGCCATCTCTGTATTCGTCACGGTAGATCAGGCCATCGCGTTTTACCTCCACAATCATATGGGAGGACAGAGCGTTAACAACAGAGGAGCCAACGCCATGGAGGCCGCCGGATACTTTGTATACTGTGCTGTTGAATTTGCCGCCGGCGTGAAGTACCGTATAGACAACACGGACGGTTGGTATTTTCTGTGTCGGATGGATGTCAACCGGGACGCCCCTTCCATTGTCCTCGATGCAGATCCCGCCGTCTTTCTGCATCGTAACTGAGATCTCATCACAAAAGCCTGCCAGCTGTTCGTCGATGGCATTATCCAGGATCTCCCATATAAGATGATGCAGACCCCGCGGTCCTGTGGAGCCAATATACATGCCGGGACGCTTGCGGACAGCCTCCAGTCCCTCTAAAACGACAATCTCCTTGCCGGTATAATCACTCATAGCCTGCCTCCATTTAGAAAAAATTATCATTTAAATTTACCGCGTGTGTGAGTGCAAACACACATTCGCCATTTCAACATAGCATAAAAAGAGAGAAAATGCAAATGATAGGGCGGCGGGGATTTAAATTTTGTGAAATTTTGCCCAATACAGATTTTTGCCCAATACAGATTTTGGCAGGATGCTTGCTATATTAGACGGGTTGTGCTATTATTTTGTCCGAAACAGCGACAGACAGGTGTTTTAATGCTTGACTGTTTGTACCGCCCCAGGGAGAGAAGAAATGTCATTCACGCAGGAGGATAAGAGTGAAAATCAGCGCAGAAATGAGGAGAGATATGATTAGTCAGGATGTTTTGCTAGATGCATATTTTGGGGATTATATTGATTTTGCGGAAGAGCATCTGCCTGCAAATCAGGTAAGGGACGCAGAGCAACCCCCGGTTTTTTCTGTGATGATGGCCGTATATAATGACACTTCGCTGCTGAGCAGTGCGATCAGTTCCTGTCTGAGACAGGATTTCTCTTCGTGGGAACTTCTGATTCTGGACAATAGCGACCACAATGAAGACGCTTGGAAAATGATACAAAATGCGGTAAAATACGATACACGTATCCGTGCCTGGAAGAGTGATCAAAATGTGGGTTGGGCGAAGGGGAGTGCTGTCCTGCTGCAACATGCCACAGGACGGTATGTTACCTTCCTCAGTGCAGATGACTGTTTGGCTCCGGGAGCGTTCCGGGCACTGTATGAGGTGGCGGAATCAGAGGATCCCGATATCATATTTGTGGGAAATGCATATACAAGTTATGAGGGAGGCCGTTGTTGCGAATGTTTGGATGAATGCCTTCCGGAGTATAAGCTGTACCGTAAGGACAAGCGTGCGCAGACTCTTGTGGAAATTATGCAGAAGGTATATTTTAATTCGATGTTTCACTATGAGAAGAGAGAGTTTATGGAAGAGCATGGGATGGATTTTTTCCAGCCATATTACGCGGACTGCGCAACGATAACATATGCGGTGTCACAGGCTGAATCAATTGCCGTGCTTGACAGGATCATCTATTACCTGACAATGAATACCTCTCAGTCGGTTGGGCATTACGGCATGCAGTCCTATGAAAATATCTTTGCCTCACAGTGGAGAAGTGCAAGGACGTTATTAATGCGGGAGAATTATCAGAATTCAACAGATGTCTATTATGTCGCCAAGCGGGTGTTTGATAATTTTCTTGTCAAAATAGTCCCGTTGTGTGCGGGAAAATGCCGGGATGTTTATCAGAACGCCGTGCAGGTGTCGACAGGGGAGATCGTGGGAGAATTAGAAAAGATTCTGGCCTCCCAGGAGATTGGTGAGCTTTTTTTCATCATCGGAAAGACTGGTTTTGACCAGTTGGCAGAAAATATGTCGGGCCCGCAGACGCTGTTACAGGGCGAAAATGTGGCGGACAGCTGTCTGGCGAGCCTGCTGCATTTGATCCTGCGGGAGAATGAGTTGTCAGTGGTGGAGCAGCTGAACGATATATGCGATTTCCTGCTGCAGGAAGGAAATCCCTGGTGTATAGGTATCTATCGTTTTGAGGAACTTATCGGCAGGATCAGCGATATGGAATTTAAAATGATGGGAGAAAAATTAAACCGTGTCCTGCAAAAATACAATGCCATGTTGCAGAAAAAGGAATTTCAATGGCTGGCAGCCGCGTTAGATTCATAAGGAAAATATAAATATTTAAATAAATGAATAACACATACATGTGTTACACATACAGAAAGGAAGATGTACCCATGAAAAAGATACCATTTGTGACAAAGGCCCAGGTTGAGGAGATTGCAGAAACATTTCCCACACCATTTCATATTTATGATGAGAAAAGTATCCGCGCCAATGCGCGGAAGCTTAAAGCTGCATTCGCCTGGAATAAGGGATATCGTGAGTATTTTGCCGTGAAGGCAACGCCCAACCCCTTTATTTTGAAAATTCTGCAGGAGGAGGGCTGCGGCGTGGACTGTTCTTCATTGACAGAGCTTATGATGTCGGAGAAGTGCGGATTTCAGGGGAGCGATATCATGTTTTCCTCAAACGTGACCCCGGCAGAGCAGTATGTGAAGGCAAGTGAGCTTGGCGCATATATCAATCTTGATGATATAACGCATATTGATTTTCTGGAGGAGTGTGCCGGTATTCCGGAGACGATCTGCTGCCGTTATAATCCGGGCGGAGTCTTCCAATTGGGGACAGATATCATGGATAATCCGGGAGATGCTAAATATGGCATGACAAAGGAGCAGATGATAGAGGCGTTTACCAGATTAAAGTCGAAAGGGGCAAAAAGATTCGGAATCCATTCCTTTCTGGCAAGTAATACGGTTACGAATGAATACTATCCGACGCTGGCGGGGATATTATTTGAGCTGGCAGTAGAGTTAAAAGAAAAGACAGGGGTCGAAATAGCATTTATCAATTTGTCCGGAGGTGTCGGGATTCCTTACACACCAGACAAGGAACCAAATGATATCCTTGCAATCGGCGAGGGCGTCCACAAAAAATTTGACGAGATACTTGTGCCTGCCGGAATGGGAGAGGTTGCTATTTTTACAGAACTTGGACGTTTTATGCTGGGACCTTATGGGGGTCTCGTCACAAGGGCGATTCACGAGAAGCATATATATAAGGAATATATCGGAGTGGATGCCTGTGCCGCCAATCTGATGCGGCCAGCTATGTATGGTGCATATCATCATATCACAGTCCTCGGAAAGGAAGACCAGCCCTGCGACTGTAAATATGATGTGACGGGATCTTTGTGCGAAAATAATGATAAATTTGCGATAGACCGCATGCTTCCGCATATTGATATGGGAGATTATCTCTTCATCCATGACACAGGGGCACATGGATATTCTATGGGATATAATTACAATGGATGCCTCCGGTCGGCAGAACTTTTGTTGTGTGAGGACGGGTCTGTGGAATTGATTCGACGCGCGGAGACGCCGGATGACTATTTTGCTACTTTTGATTTTGCTACTACCTTTGATTTTACTGCTATTTTTGATTAGGGCACCCAATCCATCATCTTTCTGTGAAAAATAATAGAAAAAGTGTTAATGGATTTGTGTTTTTTTCCGATACAGTATATGAAGGATAAAACATGATTTAAATTATAGGTGGTGATATTATGAGAGTGGAAGCATACAATCAGGTCAGTCAGTTATATCAGGCGTCAAAGCCGAAGGTACCCATGTGAAAAGAATATCCAAGAAGCTGGGGCTGACCAAAGAGGAAGATCC
>CAYYGS010000049.1:0-12377 GCA_964471335.1 uncultured Jutongia sp. | reverse complement strand
TTTATCCCGATGCTCATCGGTTCCGGCTGCGGCGTGCCGGGTGTGATGGCGTCCAGGACGCTTCCCTCAGAGAGAGAGCGAAAAATGACAATTCTTCTCACACCGTTTATGAGCTGCACGGCGAAGCTGCCTGTTTATGGATTTTTTGCTGCGGCTTTTTTCCCGAAATATAGTGGTTTGATTATGGTTTGGCTGTATTTTACAGGAATCTTTGTCGGGATCCTTTTTGCGATTGCTGCAAAAAACAGTTTGTTTCGTGGAGAGGCCGTTCCCTTTGTGATGGAGCTTCCCAATTACCGGTTGCCGGGAATGAAAAATGTGCTGCATCTTTTGTGGGATAAAGCAAAGGATTTTTTACAGAGAGCGTTTACTGTGATTTTTATCGCAACGATCGTTGTGTGGTTTTTACAGAATTATGATATTCATTTGAACCTGGTTAAGGACTCAGAGGAAAGTATCCTGGCTCTGGCAGCAGGAATCATTACACCTGTCCTGGCCCCGCTTGGTTTCGGGGACTGGAGGATATCGACGGCGCTGATTGCCGGATTTATGGCCAAAGAGAGTGTGGTATCGACGCTGACCGTTTTATTCGGGAGTACGTCTCATCTGCTGCAGACGCTCACACCGGCTGCCGTCCTGCCATTGCTTGTTTTTTGTCTTTTGTATACGCCATGTGTGGCCGCGGTTGCTTCTATTCGAAGAGAATTGGGTGGCAAATGGGCAGCGGCCGTTGTATTGGGACAATGCTTTATTGCCTGGATTTGCGCCTTTTGCCTGCGCCTGATTCTTTTGATAATACTATAACATGTTATAAAATCAAGAAAGGAATAACGCAATTATGAAATCAACACCAGTAAAGGGGACGAGGGATTATCTTCCACAGGAGGCAGAACTTCGCGATTATTTGCAAAACGTGATTTTGGAGACGTATCGTGATGCAGGTTTTGAGAGGATTACGACTCCGGTGATCGAGGATGCAGTCAATCTGGATAAGAGTGAGGGAGGAGAAAATCTGAACCTGATCTTTAAGATTCTGAAAAGGGGGCAAAAACTGGAGGCGGCTCTGAATACGGAGGGGGCCGGTGAAAAGGAACTGTCGGATATGGGGCTTCGTTATGACCTGACACTCCCGCTTTCCCGTTATTATGCCAATAACCGGAATGCGTTGTTATCACCATTTAAGGTGATTCAGATGGACAGGGTTTACCGTGCGGAACGCCCGCAGAAGGGCAGGCTCCGGGAGTTTATGCAATGTGATATTGATATTATTGGCAATACATCTACTGATGCCGAAATAGAGCTGATTTTGACAACGGTCAGAGCATTAGACCGGGTGGGGATGACGGATTATAAGGTAAAGATTAACGACCGCCGTATCTTAAAAGGAATCTTTGCGTATGCAGGTTTTGATGAGACAGATCACGAGAGGCTTGCAATTCTTTTTGACAAGCTGGATAAAATTGGTCTGGAGGGTGTGAAAAAGGAACTGGCAGAGGGCGGCTTCGAAGAGAGTGCAGTCACCAAATTTATTGGACTGTTTGAGGGAGATACGCTCACTCTTGATTCAGTAGGAGAGGTGTGCGATGCCTCTTATGTCTCTGATCTGAAGAGGATTATATCGGTTGTCACCGAGGTGACAGACGGGGCAGTGACAGTGGAATTTGCCCCATCGCTGGTGCGTGGGCAGGGTTATTATACCGGGACAATTTTTGAGGTAGAGGCAGAGGGCTATAGTGGTGCCGTGGCCGGAGGTGGAAGGTATGATCACCTGATCGGAAAATTTTTAAACGAGGAAATTCCGGCAGTTGGATTTTCTATCGGTTTTGAACGGATTTTTGGCATCTTATTGGAGAAGGGGGCTGATATCCCCGGACGAAAAAAAAGAATCGCAGTTTTCTATGATCCTGACAGTTATGTACAGGCGTTGAAGTATGCGGAAGAGGTGCGAAAAGAATATATGGTGTCTGTCATTGCCCGGCCCAAAAAGCTTGGGAAATATCTGGGTAAGCTGGAAGCGCAGAATTTTGATGGATATGCGGTAATCGGGCAGGAGGACGGCGTGAAGCTTTTTTCTGAAAAAAACTGATTCCTGCATCAAAAGCCGAAACGGCTTTGACTTATTGGCGGGAATAGTGTAGTATATGTATACGTATGATTGATAGCTTGTTGGCATTCTGTGCCGTGGAAACGGCAAAGATGTATACAATGTGGAGGACGACATGGATAAGAGGTTAAAGGTCGGTATCCTTGGAGGTACCGGAATGGTTGGACAGAGATTTATCTCTCTGCTGGAAAATCACCCGTGGTTTGAAGTGGTGGCGATTGCGGCCAGCCCCCGAAGCGCCGGAAAGAAATATGAAGAGGCGATTGGCGGACGCTGGAAGATGGATACGCCTATGCCGGACAGTGTAAAGGGATTGATCGTGGAGGACGTCAGCGATGTGGAGCGGATGGCCTCACAGGTTGATTTTGTATTCAGTGCGGTAGATATGTCGAAGGAAGAGATTCAGAAGATCGAGGAGGAGTATGCCAAGGCAGAGACGCCTGTGGTATCGAACAACAGCGCACACAGATGGACACCGGATGTACCGATGGTCGTTCCGGAATTAAATCCGGAGCATTTGGCGGTAATTGCCGATCAGAAGAAACGTCTTGGCACAGAAAGAGGTTTCATTGTAGTGAAGCCAAACTGTTCGATCCAGAGTTATACGCCGGCGCTTCACGCGTTGAAAAAAGCGGGATATGAACCGAAGACGGTGCTTGCATCTACGTATCAGGCGATTTCCGGAGCCGGGAAGACATTTCGTGACTGGCCGGAGATGGAGGGAAATATTATTCCTTTTATCGGTGGCGAGGAGGAAAAGAGCGAACAGGAGCCTCTGCGTATCTGGGGGCATGTAGAAAATGGCAAAGTTGTCAAGGCAGACAGTCCGTTGATTACCAGCCAGTGTATCCGCGTACCGGTACTCAATGGACATACGGCAGCTGTATTTGTGACTTTTGAGGAGAGTAAGAAGCCTTCGAAAGAGGAGATGATCCGGGTGTGGAGGGAATTCTCCGGTCTGCCGCAGGAGCTGGAACTGCCAAGTGCACCGAAGCATTTCATTCAGTATCTGGAGGACGACAATCGTCCGCAGGTAACAATGGATGTGGACTATGAAAACGGTTTTGGTGTATCTGTAGGACGTCTGCGGGAGGACACAGTATTTGATTATAAATTTGTTGGTTTGTCCCATAATACGATTCGCGGTGCAGCAGGTGGAGCGGTATTGATCGCGGAGCTTCTTACGGCGCAGAAATATATTACCGCAAAATAATTTTAGTAAAATAAGGAGAGATGCAAATGAATGCATACAGAATATTAGTGAAGGGTATTGTAAAACATGATGATCAATATCTTGTTGTGGAGAAGTGGTATGACGATAACATCATTCAGCCTTATCAGTGGGAATTTCTGGATGGAGAAGCAGAGTTCGGAGAATCACCGGACGCCGCTGTGATCCGGCTGATTCAGGAGCACACGGGACTTACAGCAGAGATTGACAGGATTTTGTATACATGGACCTTTATGGTGGGTTCTGTCTGCAGTCTGGGACTTGCTTATCTGTGTCTTACGGAGATGGATGAGGGTTCTGTGCAGCTGTCTGAGGATCTGAATGATTGTCGTTGGATCACATCGGAAGAGTTTGAGGAATATATAAGCAATCAGCGCATGCTTCAGGATCTGGAGCAGGCAGAGCTTCTGTAGATAAACGGTGCACCTGTCATGATTTGGCAGGTGCCTGTTTTAAGTGGAGGACATTTCCGGGCTGGTGCCGGGTAATAAGGAGACGACATGAAGATTTTGATTCAAAATGGAAGAGTGGTGGATCCTGCGAATGCGCTGGATGATGTGAGAGATATTCTAATCGAGGGAGAACGTATCGCCGGAGTGGAGGAACGAATCCCACCAGAGACAGCGGATGAGGTCATCGACGCGTCGGGAAAGGTGATTATGCCGGGTTTCATTGATTTGCATGTACATACAAGAGAGCCGGGATTTGAGTATAAGGAGACAATCGAAACGGCGTGTATGGCAGCAGCCCGCGGCGGCGTGACAAGTATCTGTGCTATGCCGAATACGAATCCCGTGACAGATTCACCCGAAAGGATTCGGAACATATTGGAGAGGGCCAAGGGGATGCCGGTGAATGTTCTGCCGATCGGAGCTGTAACAATCGGCCAGGAGGGAAGAGAACTGGCCGATATACAGGGGATGAAGGACGCAGGGGCCGTCGCCCTGAGTGAGGATGGCAAATCCGTGATGGACAGCCTGCTTTTTCGAAAGGCAATGAAGGAGGCTACGGAAGTGGGGATACCAATGTTTTCCCACTGTGAAGATAAGGCATTGGTAGACGGCGGTGTGATGAATGAGGGAATGCGGTCTCGCGAGCTGGGACTGCCCGGCATCACGAATGCGGTGGAAGACGTCATTGTGGCAAGGGACATCCTGATCAGCAAGGAGACAGGAGCTGTACTTCATCTATGCCATTGCTCGACATCGGACAGCGCACGTCTTGTAAAAATGGCGAAGGAGCAGGGATTATCTGTGACGGCAGAGGTGTGCCCGCATCATTTTACAATGTCGGATGAGGAGATCGCAGAAGATCATGGGCGTTATAAAATGAATCCGCCGCTGCGGGGAAGAGAAGATGTACAGACACTACGCGAGGCCCTGCGGGACGGTATCATGGATGTGATTTCTACAGATCACGCACCACACGGAGCAGAGGAGAAGAATCAGGGTATGCTGCAGGCGCCGTTTGGCATTGTGGGTCTGGAGACATCCTTTGCGCTCACTTATACAGAGCTGGTGCTGGGAGGGTATCTGACACTCGGGGGACTTGTGGAGAAGATGAGTGCCAATCCGGCCAGAGTGATTTCAAGCGATAAAGGAAATCTCGCGCCGGGACGGATTGCTGATCTGGTGATTGCGGATATCAGTGAGGAATATGAAATCGATAGCAGCCAGTTTCGGTCAAAAGGGAAAAATACGCCGTTTGACGGCAAAAGGGTGACCGGACGTATCGAGAGGACATTTGTGAATGGAAGAACGGTTTTCGAATGGAAACAGTAGCGTCTGTAATGACATATGCAATGAATGAAAAGGAAAGGTTTTTATTATGATTAATCAATTAGTAGAACAGATTAAGAAGAAGAATGCGCCGGTTGTGGTGGGACTGGATCCGATGCTGGACTATGTACCGCAGCATCTTTTGAAGGCCGCGTTTGCAGAATATGGAGAGACGCTCGAGGGAGCGGCAGAGGCTGTCTGGAAGTTTAATCAGGGAATTGTGGATGCAGTGTACGACCTGATTCCGGCGGTAAAACCGCAGATTGCCATGTATGAGCAGTTTGGTGTGCCGGGGATGGAAGCCTTTCGCAAGACAGTGGAATATTGTAAGCAAAAGGGATTAGTTGTGATTGGAGACGTGAAGAGGGGGGATATTGGTTCTACCTCGGCTGCATATGCCACGGGACATCTGGGCAAAGTGACAGTGGGCAGCCAGCGTCTGGCAGGCTTTGACGAGGATTTTATTACGGTGAATCCTTATCTGGGCAGTGATGGCGTGAATCCTTTTATTAAGGTATGCCAGGAGGAAAAAAAGGGAATTTTTGTGCTGGTAAAGACATCGAATCCTTCCAGTGGAGAGTTTCAGGACCGTTTGATAGACGGCAGGCCGCTCTACGAGTGGGTAGGAGAAAAGGTTGACGCGTGGGGGCGCGAGTGCATGGGTGACAGCTACAGCTATGTCGGCTGTGTTGTAGGTGCAACATACCCGGAAATGGGAAAGATTCTCCGTGAAATCATGCCGAAAGCGTATATTCTGGTGCCGGGGTATGGTGCGCAGGGCGGTAAGGCATCTGACCTGGCTCCATATTTTAATCCGGACGGACTGGGAGCTATTGTCAATTCCTCGCGAGGCATTATCTGTGCATACCGTCAGGAAAAATACAGCCAGTTTGGTGATCAGGGCTATGCGGATGCCGCACGTCAGGCAGTGGTCGATATGATCGAGGATATTAACGGAGCGATTCAGACAAATTAAGAGATGGAGGGGAGCGATATGCCGGACAGGAAGAAATGTAAGGCGGTCATTACCGCTCAGACGACAATAGCAGAGGGGATTTACAGCATGTGGATGAAATTCCCGGAAGATACAAATATAGCGGCACAGGCAGTGCCGGGACAGTTTATTTCGATGTATTGCCGGGAGGGGAGCAGGCTGCTTCCCAGACCTATCAGTATCTGTCAGATCCGGGAGGAGGACAGGCTGTTACGAGTCGTATACCGTGTAGCAGGCAAGGGAACAGAGGAATTTTCTGCGATGCAGCTGGGTCAGACGATTGATATTGTAGGACCGCTTGGAAACGGATTTACGAGAAAGAAGGGACGTGCGCTGTTGATCGGCGGCGGTATCGGAATCCCGCCGATGTTAGCATTGGCAGAGGCTCTGCAGCAGGAGGGATGCCAGGTCAGCGTTGTGCTTGGTTACCGGGACCATGATTTATTTTTGAAGGAGGAATTCAAGCCGGATGGAGGAGTTTTCGTTTCTACGGAGGATGGAAGCGCAGGGACAAAGGGAAATGTGATTGATGCGATTCAGGCGAACCGTATCGAGGCAGATACCATCTATGCCTGTGGGCCGATGCCGATGCTGCGGGGCGTGAAGGAGTATGCTGCGCAGAAGGGCATACCGGCACAGATCTCAATGGAGGAGAGGATGGCATGCGGGATTGGCGCATGTCTTGCCTGTGTGTGTGAGTCAAAGGATGAGGATGCGCACAGTATGGTACATAATAAGAGAGTCTGTAAGGACGGGCCGGTATTTGATGCACAGGAAATATGTTTTCCTGGTTCTGAAAAGAAATAAATTTATTTGCTTTGCTATTTTAGGCCGCCGAGGGCGGCATGGAGGATTTCTATGAATTTGACGGTGAATTTTGCCGGTGTAACGATGAAAAATCCGGTTACAACAGCTTCGGGAACCTTTGGTTCGGGGATGGAGTACAGCGAGTATGTGGATCTGAATCAACTGGGGGCCGTGACGACAAAGGGAGTGGCAAGTGTGCCGTGGCCGGGCAATCCTACGCCGCGTGTCTGTGAGACATATGGTGGGATGCTTAATGCCATTGGATTGCAGAATCCGGGCATTGATACGTTTGTAAAGAGAGACCTTCCCTTTTTGAAGCAGTATGATACAAAGGTAATTGTTAATATCTGCGGCCGGACGCCGGAGGAGTATTGCGAAGTGGTCGAGCGTCTGGCACAGGAGGAGGTTGATCTGCTTGAGATCAATATTTCCTGTCCGAATGTCAAGGCGGGAGGAATTGCTTTTGGTCAGGATCCAGGTCTGGCGGAGCAGATCACGAGAGAGATCAAAAAGGTGGCAAGGCAGCCGGTGATCATGAAGCTGAGCCCGAATGTGACAGATATCGCGGAGATGGCCAGGGCAGTGGAGGCCGGCGGAGCTGATGCGATTTCACTGATCAATACGTTAACGGGGATGAAGATTGATATTCGGAGGCGTACCTTTGCGCTGGCCAATAAGACAGGCGGCATGTCGGGACCGGCCGTAAAGCCTGTGGCGGTCCGCATGGTGTATCAGGCGGCCAGGGCAGTGAAGATCCCGGTGCTTGGCATGGGTGGGATACGTACGGCAGAGGATGCGCTGGAATTCATTATGGCGGGAGCCACAATGGTGGCAGTCGGCACATCAAATTTTTCGAATCCGGCTGCGACGACGGATGTCATTGCAGGCATTCAACGCTTTATGGAGCAGGAGCATGTCGATGATATTTGTGATTTGATCGGTTGTGTTGATTGAAGATTTGTACCTACGGCATAACAAACAAAGTTTGTATTCAAGTTTGCGGGGTTGTGGCAGGAATGGAGGTTATTATGCAGCAATATAAGAGAGAATTTGTTGAATTTATGGTGGAATGTAATGTACTGAAATTTGGAGATTTTACATTGAAAAGCGGACGAAAGTCTCCATTTTTTATGAATGCGGGTGCATACGTGACGGGAAAGCAGCTTCGAAAACTGGGAGAGTATTATGCAAAGGCCATTCATGAGAATTTCGGAGATGATTTTGATGTTTTATTTGGGCCGGCTTATAAAGGGATTCCGCTCAGTGTCGCTACGGTTATGGCGTTCAGCGAGTTGTATGGCAAGGAGATACGTTATTGTTCCAACCGAAAGGAAATTAAGGATCATGGTGATACGGGGATCCTGCTGGGGAGTAAGCTGGAGGATGGCGATAAAGTAATGATTATCGAGGATGTGACGACATCCGGCGCATCGATCAGGGAGACTTTTCCGATTCTTCAGGAGCAGGCTGATGTGGAGATCTGCGGACTCATGGTTTCATTGAATCGTATGGAATATGGGCCGTCCGGCCAAAAGAGTGCCTTGGAGGAAATTGAGGATACTTACGGGTTTGCGGTCAGGTCAATCGTGACAATGGACGATGTGACTCAGTGCTTATATAATCAGGAAGTTCAGGGAAGAATTGTTATTGATGACAAGATTAAGACTGCGATTGATGCGTATTATGAGCAGTATGGTGTTAAAAAATGATGGCATTCTGTGCGGCATGTAGATTAGGTTAAAGAAGGCAAAGGGAACAGAGTTGATGTCACAAAACGATTCTGTTTACCTGGCAGAAATGGGGGATGATTATGGCAGAGAAGGTTTATAAGACAATGAAATCCGTAGGAGCATTTAATTTAGTGATTGGTATTCTGCTGATCGTGTGTGGCATTTTGGCCGGTACGGCAGTGATCGTCAACGGAGCAAAGCTGTTGAACGATAAGTCGGATTTGACATTTTGATGGAAATCATTTATCTGGGGCTTTGGAAGGAATTTGCCTGCCTGGCAGGAGCGTGCCCGTCTACCTGCTGCGCCGGATGGAACATTGTGGTAGACGAGCAGACGATATTGCGCATACAAGAGCTTCCCTCGGCATCTGAGCTGCGGGAAGCTGTTTTGCGTCATATCCGTTGTAATCAGAATGGTGAATACTGTTTTGAAAACCGCCCGGACGGCAGCTGCAGCATGCTGCGGAAGGATGGGCTCTGCCGGATCTGGCACGATGCGGGAGAGATGCTTTTGTGCAACACCTGTCGGAAGTATCCGCAGCTGATCGACCAGGAGGGGGAGACAATGCGGCTGTCTATGGATGCTTCGTGCCCAGTCGTGGCAGAATATCTCTGGCAGGGGGACGTGGAGTGGTTTCGAATAAGGAATGTGTCGGAAGAAGCGGAGTTGGGGGAGTATCAACAGATATTGCAAAGGGAGCGCTATGACATCCATACCTGTCTGGAGAGGAGAAGAGAGAGGGAATCTTGTCAGAAACTCAGAGAGTATGCGGAAGGATGCGCGGGAAACGATGTACTTAAATCACGAATTAATATATATGAGATTTTTTGGGATGTGATGGAGGGATGTCTTGATCTGTTGCTGCAGTCGCCGGAGATGCCGTATCTCGCAGGCTGTTTTGATTATTTTGAGGATTGGTGTGAGGAACGCTTTGTTGAGGATCTGAGAAGCTTTGCAGAGATTTGGCGGCGGGAGTTGTGCCGGTTTGCATCAAATTATATCCCATATCGTCTGTTTGGACTGTCCTTCTCGGATTCAAAAGTACAGGAAGAGGATAGGGCTTCGGTAGTTCTGGGTGAATTAAATTTACTTTATATTATATCCTTTAGCCGTTTCCATATATTGGAAGGGGTCACAGAGTCGCAGATGGTGGAAAATATTAACTGGGTTTATCGATTTACGGCGCATGGGCAGAAACGGCAGCAGCGTGTGAAAGAATGGTTCGTGGAAAATCAGGAGAGATTGGAGGTATTTTTTCACGCCTTTTATCTGTGATTCAATGTTAAAACGTGAATAAATAAATATATATTAAAATATGCAATGTCAAACATTGCATATTTTGACGTTTACAACAAAACAGTCAGATCTTCCTTGGCGAAAACAGAGAAAAGCAGGAATTTGCTCCAAAAATCTTTACTATGTTGTCTCTCGTAGAGTATAATACAGACAGGCGGTGATTTGAAATGATGGGGAGGAAAGAGAGAATAGATTGAAGATTGCATTTTGGAGCAATATCAGAAGGAAGGGGGCTGTTACGACTAATCTCGCATGTATGGCGGCCATGTCCTCTGTCAGCGGCACAAGCAGGAGTATATTGTTAGAAAATCATTATAATCTGACGAATTTGGGAAGTGTATTGATGACAGGGGAGAGGGAGATGGTATTGCGGGAGAATGCGGAATATTATAATAAATACGGAATAGAATATTTGTTAAAGCGGTTATATTCTGGTGAGTCTGGCGATAGTCTGGTGAGGAAAGCGGGGATATCTCTCCTCTACTCGAATATGTTATATCTTCCACAGAGTTATATTGTGAATAAAGAGGTCTTTAATTATGAGTTTGAACTCGTTCGTACGCGACTTTTTCAGTGTCTGGAGAAAGCGGCGGACATGATTTATATTGATACGGAGGCTAACGGAAATGCCAGTTCCATTTCTATATTAAATGAGGCAGATTTGATTGTTGTAAATTTAAATCAGGATTTATCATCATGGGAACAGCTGATGGAAGAGTATCCATCTGTTGCGGAACAGTGCGTGTTCCTCGTGGGATGTTATCAGAATGAGAGCAGAGCGAATCTTCGTCTTCTGCGTCGGAAATTTAAGATTGAACGGGAACGTATTGGCGTGGTGCCGTATAATCTGGATTTACAGTTGGCTATGCAGGATGGTCGTCTGTTGCAATTTATCAATCGGAGCTATCTGCAGGAGAATAATTATGAAAATGCGTATTTTATGCAGGAGCTGAAGCGCTCCTCTGCAATGATTCGGGAAAATGTTGTAAAGGCGCGTCTCAGGAGACGGGTCGGGCAGTGGCAGAACCGTGGCTGAGGCCCGCGGTAATATTGCTTGCCAATCCTTACCAATATGGATATAATTAGTTCAAGAGATTTCGGTTTGTTAATGCTTTCTTCGTGTTGAGTGGAGCGTTCAAAATTGAGAAAGACGGGGGATAGAGATGCAGAAGAGACATCATCCATTTTGGAAGAGGGATTTGGACTTTAAATACATATATTGTTTTGGACTGGGTGTCATGTCGATGGGGCATATGAAGAGCATTACGGAGACGCAGGATTTTTTTGATGATCTTCTGGAGAATATTGCTCTGCCGGGGAATCTTCGGCAACAGATTTTAGTAGATATCAATAATTCTTTTGAAACACGGATTGATGAGGTGTTTACGGGTTTGCGGACGAAGGAGGAGCAATATTGTTTTGTATTGGATCTGTATAGTATTCTGCGTTTCACTTCATGGGGAAGGAAGTATTGCGAAAATATCCTGGAGGATTATTTACAGATCTTTCAGTTTTCAATGGCAGAGAGGAGATTTTTTGAGGAATTTTCCAAAGCGATGCACCGGGGCAATGTAGAACATGCGACGATGGCTTACCAGGAATTTACGACGCAGGGATATGGAATCCGCTACGATTTTCTGACATGGTTTGACCCATCCTTTTCTATGAATGAGCAATACAAGGACATTACAGTAGCGCCCGGAGATACGGTTTTGTTAGATAAACCTTCTGTGATTACAGGAGATATCGTGGTGAAGAGAGGGGGCTCTCTTTTGATATATGGTGCGGATATTCAGATGAGTGGGAGCGTTACCGTAGATGGGGGACGTATCAAGATAGACCACGGCGATATTCGGGTGACGTCGTGTCAGAAGGCGTATTGGCTGGAGATTCAGGACGCATCCGTGGTAACGATTACCGATACGATGATAGATTGTCAGGGAAAGTGTGGTATTATAAGTCAGAATTCGGGGCGGCTGATTATGGAAGAATGCTGGCTGCGTCATACGGATCGGGTGCGGGCGATTCATTTTACCGGTCAGTCCGTGAAGATTACGCATACGCATTTTCTGGATGGGAAGTCCGGGTTTCTGGAACTGGGAGGTGCGGCACAGGCAAAGGTATGTCAGTGTGATTTTCGCACGGGCATGGGAGAATATGGTGGAGCAATATATTCGGATTCTATTGGAGAGGTTTTGCTGCAGCAGTGCGAGTTTTTCAAGTGTCAGGCCAAATATCTGGGAGCGGCTGTTTATTTCAAGACGCAAAAGCTGGGGCAGACGGTAGACGCTTGTGTATGTCAGGATTCTGTACCGCCGGAGGTTGCGTTTTTCAATGTGCTGGAAAATATGAATGATTAAGTATGGATTTGATTACAGGAAGGGGGCGGTTTCTGTGGGGGAGGCCAGAATTATCGGAAATCAGACAAAGTTATAT
>CAYYGS010000048.1:0-12482 GCA_964471335.1 uncultured Jutongia sp. | reverse complement strand
AACCGGCTTCCTTGTGCTCCGCTGTCTCTCCATCGGACTTTACAGTCTCCTTCGTCTCCTCTGCCAGCTTCTCTGCATCGCGTATCACCTTCTCATGATGTTCCTCGCGCATATTATCTATTTTCATACTTGTCAGTGCACCATACGTCAGAGCCTTCTGGATCGCCAGACCCGGATCATTGGTATGTACGTGCACCTTGATGATGTCCTCATCTGCCACGACTACCACACAGTCTCCGATTCCCTGCAGATATGCCTTTAATTCGCTCTCTGCCACTGTGTTCTCCTTCTCCAGCATAATGATAAACTCTGTACAATATCCAAATCGGATATCCTCGGCACTCTCTGACTTCTCCATGCCAGCCGCCTGCACAGCGGGCGCCGCCTTTCCTGCCTCAAATACTGCAAAGTCAACCTTTTCTCCCTTTAAAGCCGCCAAAGCACCCCTCACAAATGTCATCAGCCCTTCACCGCCGGAATCAACGACTCCCGCCTGTTTAAGGACCGGCAGCATCTCAGGTGTACGCGCCAGCGTATCATCCATACAATTTACCACTTCCTGTGTAAATGCAACAATATCATCGGCATCTCCTGTCATCAGGAGCTCCTTTGCACGCTCTGCTCCCGCATTGATCACCGTCAGAATTGTGCCCTCCTTAGGCTTCATAACTGCCTTGTAGGCCGTCCTCGCTGCATGCTGTATGCTATTGCCCAGATCGGTCACATCCAGATACTCTACTCCCTTCAGATCCCTGTTAAAACCACGGAAAATCTGGGACAGGATCACGCCGGAGTTACCTCTTGCCCCTCTCAATGAACCGCTGGAAACCGCCTTACAGAAAGATTCCATGTTCAGTTCCCCGATCTTTTCAAGCTCCCGTACTGCCGACATAATTGTCATCGTCATATTTGTTCCGGTATCACCGTCGGGGACAGGAAATACGTTCAATTCATTGATATAATCCTTTCTCGCCTCCAGGGCGCCGGCTCCTGCCAGAAAACATTTTTTCATCAGGGATGCATCTATCTTTTTTACACTCACTTTCTTATTCCTCCTGGATATTATTCGTCCTTTTTACCATGTCGTCCGTGCACAACCAATCCGTGAAACACCGTGCGGATCATTCATCCACTACGCGGACGCCCTCGACTATAACACTGATATTATCTACCGTCATTCCACTGTATGTCTCCACACGACAGCGCACATTATCCAGAATATTCTGTGCAACCGCGCGGATGCTGACACCATAAGCCACAATTACGTGAAGCTGAATCCGCAGCCTGTTATCCACAATCGAGACGTTCACTCCCCGTGATAGATTCTCCCTCTTCAAAAGTTTCGTCACTCCATCTCTGACATTGACCGAGGCCATTCCAACTACACCGAAGCATTCCGTCGCCGCAGAACCGGCATATTTCGCCAATACTTCGCGGTCGATCACAATGCTTCCCATCTCTGTATTCATCTTTCCCTTCATAAACAACCTCCATTCCTGCTATGCCTGCAAATTTATTGTGTATATTAAGTCATGAAAAACATCTAATGCAACATATTCTGTAATATAACTATTATAGTATTATAACCTATTCTTGCCAAAATTGAAACCTTTAATCGAAGGAAAAGAAAAAGGAGATTCCTATGAAATGTATGATTGGATTTATATTATTCTGGATCGCGATCGGCATGACGATCATGCTCTTCATCGACAACGCTTTTCTCGCTGTCATAATCATTCTCCTATGTCTGATTTTAGGGTATAACTTATTTTGCGGATAAAAGCAAAAAAGGCAAAACATACGTTTCGCCCTTGATGATATCCCTGTATTTTATTATGTCCTGCCTGCGTGATCTATGCACGCCAGTTCTCAGATCACGAAAGTGCTTACGCACGCTCTACTGCTCCGGAACGTAAACATCCTGTACATACCGGCATTTTCTTTGTGCCGCCGTTTACCTTTACCCGAACGGACTTGATATTCGGCTTCCACATCTTGTTTGATCTTCTATGGGAATGGCTCACTGCCTTACCGAAGTGAACACTCTTACCACAAACTGCACATTTTGCCATCGTAAGCACCTCCTCACTAATTCATCCTCTTTCTCTCTTTTCTCTTCCTATTATGACTTCCTGATTTTGCCACAACAATATTATTCTAGCAAATAAACAGGCGAAATGCAAGAAGAATTTTCATTTTTTGTATAAGTTCTTTTATTTGTCCTGCTTTCCCGCTGTAAACTTATCCACAAATCCCGGCACCATGTCAAGCACCTTCGTCACGCCATCCTGATTCTTCACATTGACAAGCTTCGCCGTGCCATCCTTCACGATCAGAATTGCGCTGGGCTGAATCTTTCCACCCATTGCTCCTCCCGCATTATTCTTTTTTCCTCCATCGGAAAACGCTCCCGCACCCACGCCAAAGCTTACATCCACCAAAGGGAGAATGATGGTTCCATCGTCAAATTTTACGGCATCACCGACCACCGTCTTTGTCGTAAGAAATCCCTCCATGCCCTGAAAAAGAGAGCCTACCGTTGCATTAAAATTATTTTCGCTCATTCTGATCCTCCATTTATATTCTATTTTATAGAATTGCTATCTGCTCCTTAAAATGTTTCCATTCTCCACTGCAATAAATCCTTCCCGCCAGATACAGGATCACACCGATCCGCACTCTGCCCCAGATACCCAGCTTTCCGTCCAGAACCGGCCGCTCAAAATCAGGTGTTATCTCTATACCGGGTCCAACCACAGCGTAACACATGCCGATTGCTCCCAGTATCTGTCCCGTCGTACAGGGATCACCCGTCCCAAAGATAAGACGCCCCTGAATGCGGCTGGGGCGGCAGTGCCGCAAAAGAAACCATACACTCTGCCACACGAGCTTCCATAGCCTCGGCGTATTATCGTCCGTCAAAATCTCCCGGGTCACAGACACCTTTTGATGAATATTTCCTGCCCCGGCCCGCATTGACATAAAGCTCTTTCGCAGTCTCCTATATATTCTAACGAATCTCTCACAAATTGACAAGAGGAACTGACGAATACGTCCAAAAATCTTCTCATAAAACCCATTCCTCTCTTCCGGCTCCTCCACAACCTCCTCTTCAGAAGGCTTTTCACTCTCCTCTGAATATGATTCCGGCTCCTTCATATCTGCCAGACGTTCCTCCGCCCGTCCGGCATTCTTCCGATGGCGACCGCCTTCGATCCACTCTGTCAGCTCAATCTCTCCCGGCTGCTCCTCCCGCATCTGCTGTGATGTTTTTTTCTGATCGGTTCTCTGAATCTGCTCTGCCGGCATCGCCTTCTCATCCTGCACAGACCGGGACTCCTCGGTCCGCTTCTCACTCTCTTCCCGTCTCTCAGATGACAGTCTGCCGCTCCGGGCAGACTTACGGGATCTTTTCCCGTGCCGTGTCGATGTACGCGTTCTACCAGATCCCCTGCTCCGCGTTCTCCTTTTCAGAGGAATTCCCAAAATACGTATCACATGGCTTTGCTCCCCTCCCTCTATCCGAAAAGAGATATGAACCAAATGCAGAAGAAAGCTTCCATAGCCGCATACTCTGGGCTCCTCCCCAAATACAGCCTGCACATGATACCTGACAGGAACACAAAGAACGACACAAACCAAAAGAAATGCAATCAAAAAAAGAACCAGTAAAAGAATTCCCAGCCATTTCAGCAGCGTTAAAATCATAACAAACTCCATTCCTGTCACTCCGCAGCGCAAACCATGCATGAATCGTGCTCCACACACTCTCAAAATCCTAAAAATCTACTTCACAGTATCAACAAAATACTCCTGAACCAACGCCTGTGAAATATCTCCCTGACGCTGTATCGTATCAAGACAGATCTGGGCCGCCAGCCGCTTTGCCGCTTCTCCCGTCTTTGCCAGCCCGATCAATACCATTTTCCTGTCGCGATAATACTGAAACCAGAATTCACGGGAAGAATAGATCTCCATAATATTTTCCCCGTTTACAGGCAGAGTAATACAATATACATGCGGTAACCGCTTATTCTTTTCCAGGCACTTTTTATACTTTTTCTTTCGTCTGGCAATCCTTTCATCCAGATAGATCCTCGAACTCCAAACCAGCATTCCACTCATCCCTTCTGCCCCGGTTTAATCCTCCGACATCAGCCCCTGAATCAACAGCTTTGACGCATATTTCTCTGCCTCGTCCTCACACTGTGCCAGAGACTGGCATACATAATCAACGACCTCCTGTGCCGACGTAAAAAATACCGGCATTTTCTCCAGTGTATTTGCCATCACAGCACGGCGCACGATACGGCTCTGGCGGGCAAAGGCATCCTTTAACTCTGTGATCAGCTTTCCTGCCGCCTCCTCTGCCTGCTGCTCCGTCACCTTGTCCTCTTGTGCCTCCTCTTCCAATGCTACAAAATCGCTGCCGGAACACAGCTTCATCAGCTGCTTCAATACACCAAATTGCACCGCAATCCCCAGCGCATCAATCTTCTCTTTCTGCACCTCCATTGTCTCCTGCAAAATGGCATCTGCCATCGTAATCGACTCATAAGCCTGTTCCTGCTGCCCCTCGATCTGCGTAAAATACCGTCCCAGGGAATACAGCTTCTCCTCGTCCGTCTCCGGCCGATCCTCTCCCATGTTGGACCAGACTCCGCTGTCCCGATGCAGAAACAGGTCATTAATTCCCTGGATCACTGTGTCCGCTGCCATATTACTACCATCTCCCGTGCAATATGGCTCTGCTGCCACCACAGAATACAGAGCGTTAATCAATCGCTGGATCAGCATATACAGATCTGAAATATCATTCAGCTTTGAAGAATTCACACGGAGTTTCTCCTCATAAACCGCATATGCCGCCGCATCAAGCGTCTCGTAATCAAGCGCCTCAAACTCCTGCAGAACCGGGATAAATTCCGTCAGAAACTTCTCCATATCTTCCGTCTCATACAGCATGGCACTCGTACGGAACATATAAATATATTCCTCCAATGAGCTTGTATCGCTCCCCTTATAGACAGAGATGCTATCACGAATCAGATCAAAATAATGCTTTCTCGTCATACGTACCGGAAGCTGTCCCAGGACAAGGCGAATATTTTGATTAATTGTCATCGTATCCTTCGTAGAAAACAAAAAATTGACAACATCCTGCGTAAAATCAGCATCAGAAGGCATCATTTCCTGATCTGCAAAACGATACTGTACACGGTTTAAAATATATTCATAAATCACAAAACGATCGACGTAAGCTGTCAGCACCTGCATCCGGTCTGTCACCTCACCACGCAGTTCTGCCAGAATTCCCTTTAACCTTCCGGCCTCCGCCTCCGAGATCCTGTCCGTCCCGGAAAAAACCTGATCAATAACCTGATGGAGCTTCTGTGCGATATCCGCGGCAGAATCAATATAGGGATTGATTCCCTCCTGCACGATCTCATAAAAAACATAATATTCAATCATCAGCTTCAATCTGGCATAATCCCTGTGCACTATCATAGACTGACGGATATATTCCGGCAACAATTCCTCCACATCCCGATTACGGCCCAGCCGCCTCACACAATCCTGCATCGAACTACTCATAAAAATCCTCCAAACATACCGATTTCCAGTCATGCCAGCTCTGCTGGCGCAAATATTTCACGAAAGAAGAATCGCCCAGCGATTCTTCTAAGGCGAAAGCGTAAAATTTCTTAGTCGGCGTCTTTTGCCGGCTTAGAAATTTTTTTCGCCTTACCAGGTCTGCAGCAGCACCCAGTTATCGAACCACTTCAACCAATGCTGGGCATAGGAAATCGTCGTCGGCTGGCCGCTGAGTACCGGATAAAACATAATAAACAATATGACCGCCGCTCCCGTATAGACATACATAGCCGGTTTGAGTTTCGGAAATTTCTGCACGATCATATACATACTATAGCCCACCATGACCGTAATGAACGGCACACTCGGGAAATAATGATAAATAAATACGACTCTTGTTACCAGGAACCACGGTGCATATTGCGAAAGATAACCGATGGATAAAAATGCGGCCTTCCTGTCCTTCTTCACCCCAATGAGAACCAGCATGAAGACAAAGGCCGGAATCCCTGCCCACCACACCAGCGGATTTCCAAAAGCACTGATTGCTTCCCGGACAGTATCAGAAACCACACTGGAATAATACCAGATCGGCCGGTACATAATCGGCCACTGATACCACGTGGAAGAATAAGGATGTTCTGCCTCCAGCGCACTGTGATAATTATACATCGTCTTCTGCGCCTGGATCACCTTTTCCAAAAATGTCCGATCCGAACCGTCATTAAACGGAATGTAGGACAGCAGATAGATCACAACCGGCACCACAATAAAGAATACACAACAAAACAGAAGCGTCTTGATCAGATTCTTATAAAATGTATTGATGATATATTCATGTTCAATCTCACCACTCTTACCTTCCGGCGTCTTTGCCGCATAAATATATTCCCGGAATCTCTGGATCATCTGCGCAAAGAAGATAACAGCAAGCCCTGCCGCAGAATAAATACCTGTCCACTTTGACGCCCAGCTCAATCCCATCGCCACGCCGCAAAGCCCCAGCGGGAGGAATGTCTTCTTCAACGGCGTATCAAAAAAGCTCATCCGTGAATAGCAGTACATAAAATAATACGACAGCATGATGAACAGTGTAACAAACACATCAATCGTTGCAATACGCGTCTGCACGAAATGCATAAAATCAAAGGTAAACAGTATCGTTGTTACAATACTGATCCACGTCTCCTTAAAAAACTTCCTGGAGAAATTATACATAATCGGCAGCATCAGCACTCCAAAAAGCGTACCCATAAAACGCCAGCCAAACGGACACATACCAAATATCTTAATACCAAGCGCGATAAAGATCTTTCCAAGCGGTGGATGCGTATTCTCGTAGCAATACAGCTTGTGAATCATCTCATAGGCCGTACGTGCATGATAGATCTCATCAAAGTACGTCCCCTCCCGGTAGCTTGCGCGTTCCGGATACAAATCCTGTTCATCAAAAAGAGTCGCATATTCTCCCGCATTTACAGGTGTAACGACATTACCGCCGGCATCCGTAAATACCATCTCCATCATACTGTCACCGTAATTATCTGCCGCAGGCGAGATGCGCACATACCGTGCCGTGATATTCAGGTCCGCCTCATTCCAGGTAAACACAGAACCCGCATCCCACGGATTTTCCTGCGTGTACAAAGGTGTCCAGTTTGCATAATCACTCGAATAATCAATATAATATTTTGGATTGTTCTGATATCCCTCATAATCATGGATCTTTGCCAGACTGACATCCAAACCGAAATCAACCACCACAACAGGCCCCTGTTTCACCAGAGAATACTCCGTCTGCGGCGCATCCATATTGCCCAGATGCACAAAGGCCACAACCGCATAGACTGCCGTGATCACACCCATTGCAATATAATCCTTCTTCGTCATCCTGCCAGCAGTCTCTGATGGACGGACAACACTTCCCTCCTTCTTAGGGAAAATACCGCGTGCCAAAGCCGCCTTCTGCATCGCCTCATTCTCTGCCTTTTCTTCCACCGGTTTGCAATAAAGCCGTATTGTGACATAGAGCATATAGGCAAAGACACAAAGTCCTATAAAGGATACCACAAACATAACCGGATCGGACGCATCATAACTACCTGCATCAAAGAAGAGATACACGTAAGCCACATTCATAAAACTGAAAAGCGCCATCGCAACATACAAGATAAATGTCTGTCTTCTGGGCCGCAGCGCATAGGCCAAAATCAGAAAGGCCATTGCCGGGAAGATATAACGCTCATGCATTCTCACAGAAAAGAGAAATACGCAGGAGACAATAAAAGCTCCTAAATAAAAATATTTTGATTTATCCTTCTTTGTACGCAGGCTGAAAAACGTAGCAGCAGCCACCGTCAGCACAATAAACAGGGTACCCCACCGCTGATAGCTGAATCCCATGAGCAGGCCGTCCTGCCCCTGCCAGTTCAGTCCGCACAGCGTCCACAAATTGTATGCATTGACGGAGCAGTATTCATAAGATCCCACCGTATCCTTATACTGAGCAAATGCCTCCTTAAACCCAAAGGGCGTCATCAACAGACCAATCATGCCGATCGCAAGAAGTCCCAGACCCAGATTCACCCAGAATTTTTTCCACTGGAAATCCTGCAAAAACACCTGGTCAACAATACCAAAAATCAGAACCGGCGTAAAAATCAACGCCTGCGGCTTGATCAAAATCGCAACCGCAAATACAAAATAAGACGGTATCAGCTTTTCCTGAATCACCAGATAGCACATCAGCGCCACAAAGAGGGTAAAGACCGCATCCGTCTGTCCCCAGATAGCGCTGTCCAGAATAACAACCGGACAAAACAGATATACAGCAGCCAAAAGGGCGGCTCCTCTCTCCTGGATCTTCCCCTGCGCCGCCTTATAGATCAGTACTCCCATGCCCAGATCTGCCAGAATCGCCGGCATTTTCGTCATGACAATACTGCTGACCGAATCCCAGGAAATGTGCAAAACAGAACGAAGCCAGCCGATCACATACAAAATATACATATATCCCGGCGGATAATCATGAAAGGACTCCGAATGATAAAAATTAGGGATTCCTTCATTGAAAACCATATCTCCCCACAAAAGGAAACAATTCATATCCGTCTCATTTCCCTTGATCATAGCTGCCAGAACAACACGCAGTAAAAAGGCAAGCAGCATAACAGCAACCAGAAGCGTCAGGCCAACCTTCTTCTCCTGCTTGTCCGGCAGCAGCGTCGTGAACATCACGGATTCCTGCTTTGTCTTCTTACGGGAAGATCCTTTCGCTCCCTTTTTACCCTTTCCGGCAGGCGCCGTCTGCTCCCCGGATACCCGTAGAAATCTCCGCATCAGCAAATATAACGACATCGGCAAGAGAATACATATCATCAGCAGAAGCAGCAACCACCCAAAAATTGTTATTGCGTTTATTACCTCAAACATCATTTTCAAATTCATTTTCTTTCTCCTCTATTATACTTTTAATTCGAATTTCTTTTGACATGCTGGTGTGTGAACAGATGCTCCGAACAATATTCCAGATTTCCCTCACACTTGGAACAATATCTGAAATCCAGCGTCTCATCGTCCAATTCCGTCCTTCCACAGATCGCGCAGCGATGTCTTGTACCGCCTCTGTTCTCGGGCCTGCCCTCGCGTATCTGCCTCTTAAATTTCTGACGCCGTCTGATATCTGCCGGGGAAATCCGCCGATAATTTCTCGTCGCAAAGAAATAAATCAGGAAATTACCCATCGAAACCAAAATTGCTACCGCCATACTGATCATGCTGCTGCCGCTAATGACATCACCACCCAGATAATACCTGATCCCTCCGGCGAAGCCGATAAACACCTGATACAGCATAAATATCGCATCCAGAATCGCCAGCCACTTTACCTTGACAGGCAGGATGAGACAAACCAGAAACTCCACATCCGGATTAATCATTGCAAAGGCAAAAAACATAGCCCAATAAATATACTGGAAACCGGAAGCATAATATGTCAGATGAAGCGGCGAGAGATACAAGATCAACGCTGCTATAATATTCAACAGATACCCACTGATAAAATACAGATTGAACCGGAAGCTCCCCCATGCCCGCTCCAGGGAACGTCCAAACAGAAAAAACAGATTCACCTGAATCGCAAAAAACAGAATACTGATCATAATTCCCATTCCCGGCATAAATCCATACGGCTCGATCAGAAAAGTAAACAATCTCCAGACCTGTCCATGAAAGATCGCATCAAAATTCAGACTCAGATAATTGATATAAATAGAACTGTTCAACATCCCCAACGCCGCACCGGCACAATACAGAACAACCACGTAACGGATTAGATCCGGCACCGCGTATTTTCCATACTTTCGCTCCAGCTTATTGATCCATTGATTCATATATTTCCCTTCCGTTTCTCTACTATATATTGTACCCAGAGCTCCATCGGGTCAAAATAACGAGCAATTTCCCATTAATCCTATTAAACAAAAATAGATTATCAGAAATCAAACAGCTCGCCGCCTGACTCTGATAATCTACATTCTAGTGATAGGGCTTTCCTTTGTCAAGTGCATAAGACTTGAAGTTCACGATCTTTACTTTTTGGAACCCGTTTTGCAGCGATACGCAATCCCCGGCAGCAGATAGATCCGATCCATAGGATTTTCCTCCAAAAACTCCTCCAGAGCCTGCGGACATCTTACTTCTAACACAGATTCTAATGTATCACCGGGCTTACTGACATATCTCTGCCATGTAACATCTACCGCCTCCTCGCCTTCCAACATATTTTCAGGCTCTGATATCGGCTCCGTACGATTTTCCCATGCCATGATATTGCCAGACTCTCTGTTCCGTCCACCGTCCAAAGCACCCGGCAGCATCATACGATTCCCGTCATAATCATGATCGCCGTCTTCATCATTGCGATCATACATGTCATCACGGTAATCAATGCGACGATTCCTGTCGTCACGGTCGTCATCGCGATCATTCCTGTTGTCACGGCCATCACCACGATCATTTCTGTCGTCACGGTCGTCATCGCGATCATTCCTGTCATCACGATTATCATCGTCGCGGTCTGTACGTTCCACCTCCCACTCTTCCCCTGTATTCCTCTTGCAATAAGTATGGCACTCCTTATCTTTCATCGGAATGCAGATCGTCTCTCCTACCTGCAGATTATACACATCCACATAAGGATTGGCGCGGAGCAGCAGTACAAGGGGAATACCGTACTTTAAGCTGATTGAATATAAGGTGTCCCCCTGTTTCACAGCATACATCATGCCATTACAATATTCCATATCGAAAATCCTTCCTTTCTGCCTGAACAGCATAAAACTTACTTATATATATGATATATTCCAAGCGTTGCCATTAGTGACTGAATTTGGTGTATTGCAATCGCAAAAATTTTGTCTTATAATAGGAAAACGTGACAATCCATGTATATTTTCACTTTTTTATACTATATATTAACAGGACTTAAGTACACAAAGATTCACACGTCCACGCACATCTGCGAGGCCGTGGCCGGAACGGAGGAAACGTATGAAGCTGCCATGCCATACTCTTGGAATTGATATTGGTTCAACAACCGTAAAAATTGCTATTTTAAACCCGGACGGAGAAATTATCTTTTCCGATTATCAGCGTCATTATGCCAATATACAGGAAACTCTGGCTGCCATTGTTAAAGATGCCAGGGATGAGCTGGGTGATCTGCCGCTTTCTCCCGTCATCACGGGTTCCGGCGGCCTGACACTCTCTAAACATTTAAATATTCCGTTTGTGCAGGAGGTTGTCGCTGTAGCCACCTCCCTGAAGGATTTTGCACCCCACACCGATGTCGCAATCGAGCTGGGTGGAGAAGACGCCAAGATTATCTATTTCACTGGCGGTATTGATCAGCGAATGAACGGAATCTGCGCAGGCGGAACCGGTTCCTTTATCGACCAGATGGCGACACTTCTCAAAACAGACGCGGCGGGTCTGAACGAATACGCAAAAGAATACCAGTCTATTTATCCGATTGCGGCACGCTGCGGCGTATTTGCCAAGACAGATATCCAGCCTTTGATCAACGATGGCGCAACGAAGGAGGATTTATCCGCCTCTATCTTTCAGGCTGTAGTCAATCAGACGATCAGCGGACTTGCCTGCGGAAAACCGATTCGTGGAAATGTAGCTTTTCTCGGTGGACCGCTGCATTTCCTTACAGAGTTAAAACAGGCTTTTATCCGTACATTAAATCTGACCGGCGACCAGATTATCGCACCGGAACACTCTCACCTCTTTGCGGCATCCGGTGCAGCTATGAACGCAAAGACAGATACCTGCATGTCCTCGTTGAGTCATCTGGCAGAGGATCTGTCCCACAAGATTGACATGGAATTTGAGGTAGCCCGCTTAGAGCCGCTCTTTCGCAGCGAGGAGGAATACGATGCCTTCCGGAAGAAGCATTCAGAAAACAATGTCAGAACAGCCGATTTTGCATCCTACCAGGGAAATGTATTTCTCGGCATTGATGCGGGTTCGACTACGACAAAAGCTGCCGTCATCGGCGAGGACGGCTCCCTGCTCTACTCCTTCTACAGCAGTAATAATGGAAGTCCCTTAAAGACTGCCATCAAAGCCGTCAAAGAGATTTATTCGTTGATGCCGGAGGATGCGCAGATTGTACGCGCCTGCTCCACAGGCTATGGCGAGGCTCTCCTGAAATCTGCTCTCCTGTTAGATGAGGGAGAAGTCGAGACGGTAGCCCACTACAATGCCGCCGCCTTCTTTGAACCGGATGTAGACTGCATCCTTGACATTGGCGGACAGGACATGAAGTGTATTAAGATCAAAAATCAGTCTGTTGACCAGGTACAGCTGAATGAGGCATG
>CAYYGS010000047.1:0-12501 GCA_964471335.1 uncultured Jutongia sp. | reverse complement strand
TTCCGATGATTGTACGGGATTTCCAGAGTGTCATCAGCCGGGAGGCGAGGGCTCAGATTCTGGAGAAAGAAGGGAAGCTGCCAGACGTTGTTATGGCGTGCGTAGGTGGTGGAAGCAATGCAATGGGGATGTTTTATGAGTTCATTGAGGATCAGGATGTGCGTCTCATTGGCTGTGAGGCGGCAGGCCTCGGAGTCGATACCGACAGGACGGCGGCAACAATGGCTACCGGTACGGAAGGTGTATTCCATGGGATGAAATCCTATTTCTGTCAGGATGAATACGGGCAGATTGCGCCGGTGTATTCTATCTCGGCCGGCCTGGATTATCCGGGTGTCGGGCCGGAGCATGCCTATCTGAAGGATATCGGAAGGGCAGAATATGTTCCGGTTACAGATGAGGAGGCTGTGCAGGCCTTCGAATATATTGCCAGACAGGAGGGGATCATCGCGGCAATCGAGAGTTCTCATGCGGTGGCACACCTGATGAAACTGGCGCCGACGATGCGTAAGGATCAGATCATCATATGCTGTCTGTCCGGCCGGGGAGACAAGGATGTGGCGGCAATTGCAAGATACAGGGGGGTTGATTTACATGACTAGGATACAGAATGCATTCAATGGGAAGAAATCGTTTATCGGATTTGTGACGGCGGGTGATCCGACGCTTGACAAGACGGCAGAATTTGTGCTTGAAATGGAGCGGGCCGGCGCCGGCTTAGTGGAGCTTGGCGTGCCATTTTCAGATCCGATTGCAGAGGGGCCGGTTATTCAGGAGGCGAATCTTCGCGCGCTGAGCGCCGGATGCACTACCGACAAATTATTTGACATGGTGGAAGGACTTCGGAAGAAAACACAGATACCGCTTGTACTGCTTGCCTATTTAAATTCTCTTTTCCGTTATGGCTATGAAAGATTTTTTCAAAACTGTAACCGGGCGGGGATTGATGGTGTGATTATTCCCGATATGCCTTTCGAGGAAAAGGAAGAGCTGGCCGAGGTGGCAAAAAAATATAATGTAGATATAATCTCCTTGATTGCTCCTACATCAGAACAGAGGATACAGATGATTGCCAAGGAGGCGACAGGATTTATTTATGTGGTTTCCTCTCTGGGAGTCACAGGAGTGCGCAGTGAGATCACAACGGATGTGGGCAGGATCGTCTCGCTCATCCGGGAGGTGACAGATGTGCCGACTGCCGTTGGGTTTGGAATCAATACACAGGAGCAGGTGCATAAATACAGCTCCCTTTCGGATGGCGCCATTATTGGCAGTGCGATTGTCAAAATTATTGCGCAGTATGGAGAAGATGCGGGAGAGCATGTATATCAATATGTCAAAAAAATGGCAGACGCGATCGCGTGACGGATTAGAAAAAGATATCTGTATTTCATTTATTTTGCCGTATCACCTCGGGATGAAAGGAGGGGTGATACGGCAAAATTCGTTTTCAGAAATTTCGCTTTTAATTTTGGCAAAAGGGTGTTATAATAAGAAGTGTTTGAATAATATCCTGGCCATATTAAATAAATATATGTGCGCGCGTGGAGGAATGATGAGAATGGAATATGCATATGAGATATTGGCAGCTGTATTTTTATTGATGGTGCTGGTATGTTATAAAAAGAAAAACTGGCTGGACCTGCGGGCAAATCGTGTATTTTATGTTGTACTTTGTATGCAGGTGATTTTGACATTACTGGATGTATTTGCGAGGTGGATGAGCGCCCTGTTAGGTAATGGGCATCTGGGTGTGAAATATGTGCTGGGAATGCTTGGCTGTCTCTCACTCGTACTGAGTTTTGCAGCGATATATGTGTATTTTCTGGCTCTGACGGGGCGTGTGGAGCGTTTTGTAAGCCGAAAATATGTTTTGATGATGCTTCCGGCATCGATTGTCAATCTATTGACTATTACATCGCCCTGGCACGGCGCTGTCTATTATTACACACCGGATGGGATCTATCATAATGGCCCGTTGGGATGGATGGTCATGCTGGCGGCCTGTTTGTATGCAGTTGGTGTTTGCATTTTATGCTTTTTGGGAGGGGATGTTATACCGAGGCGTGATGCGGTCATCTGTTCGGTGATCTGCATCTGTAATATTTTTTTGGCAGTTGTACAGCATGTTGTATTTCAGAACAGATATCTCCTGGTTTTTTTTGCACAGGATTTTATGGTGGTCTGCCTGTACTTGTTTTTTCAGAATATGGATCGTTTTGCTGACAGGATCAGCGGCGGATTTTCACGCGCTGGTTATCGGAAGGTGATCAATGAGAAATTCCGCTATCTGGAGAGATTCGGATGTCTTTTTGTGACGATTCAGAATTATCAAAATATTACGAGTATCTGCGAGGAGCAGGAGATCTACAAGATCATGGGAGAGATAGGAGCTATCCTTCGAAGGTGTGGCGGCATTCATAATCAATTTCATATTCATGGTGCAGAATTTGCTGTGATTCAGAAGAGGGAAACAGAGCTGATCAAGACATTCTTCAAGGCATCGGCAGAATTGCCTAAAATGATTCGTGTCAGTGACAGAAATATACCGGTTACATATGGTTTTTACATGCTCACACTGGAAGAAGCGGCCTATGACCAGAGTGAGTTTTACAAAATGTCATCCAGCATGAAGAAGATGCTGAAGGAACAGACAGACAGCAGCAAACTCCTCCGTTACGAGGGAGAGGTACAGCGGACGATTGATATGGAGCTGTATATCGGTAGAAAGCTTAAGGAGATCCTGAATGAGAGATCGTGTGATCTCGTATTTTATCCTATAATAGATGCGCAGACGGAAAAGTGTCATGCACTGGAGGCGCAGATTTATATGACCAGAGAAAACGGAAAGGTTATTCCGGAGGATGCTGTCTGGGCTGTTGCCAGAGAGATGGGCTTTATGAAGGAGCTGGGATATCTCGTACTCGATGGCATGCTTGACTGTGCTACAAGGGAGAAGCTTTTGGAGAGGGGAGTCAATAAAATGGCGATCAACATTTCACCTCTTCATTTGAGTTCATCCGGATGCCTGGAGGATTGCCTGGAACTGACAAGGAAATATAAGTATCCCATTGATAAACTCTGTTTGGAGCTGACAGAGGATATGAGTATTTCCCATGAGGCAATGGGAGAACGATTGAAGGAATTGAAAGATCTTGGGATTTCTCTGATCTTAGACCGTTATGGGGAGAGCGTATGTAATCTTCGCCGTATTATGCAGATGCCCTTCAATACTGTGAAGATCAGCAGTCAGATGGTAAAGCGATATTGTTCTGAAGAGAGCGATATTTTGAAATATCAGATTCAGATGATGGAAAATAACGGCTGGACGATCTGTCTTGATGGAATCGATAATGCCGTGCGAAAAGAAAAGGTGGAAGAACTGGGTGTAGCATTTTTTCAGGGGAAATATTTTTCGCGTCCGATCACATCGGATCGCTTGAATGCATATATGGAGGAGATATAATGGACTATCGAGTGCATTTTGAGGTGGCGGCAGCATTCTTTCTGATTGCTGAACAAGTTGCCTTTTCCAGGCAAAAACATTTAAAATTATATAGAAATATCCTGTTCCAGGTGCTTTTGGCAATCGCAATGACGGCGGATTTCCTTGATGTGGGACGGTGGCTGCTGGAGTCAGAGGGCGTGACGGCTTCGGAAGGGATGATCATGGCCGGCCATACTCTGTACTACATTGTTTTTGCTTTCTTCTGCATGAGCTATGCGGTATATGTGATGTCGGTAATACAGAGGCTGGATCTGTTGAAGCAGTACTGGAAAGCGATACTGGTTCCATATGCCGTCGTTATCCTTCTCTGCGTGACGAATCCCTTGACGAAGCTTGTCTTTGGCCTGGTGGATGGTCACATGGTAAAGGGGATTTTATATGCCGTAGCGGTTGGTATTCCTATGATTTATGCTCTGTTGCCGATGTTTGTTTTGCCGAAAGCTTCCCGCCATATCAGCCGGGTTGAGAGGGCATGGATCTATTTCACGCCCGTTTTGGTGATTGCAGGGACTGTGGTACAGAAGATATTTTTCCCGCATGTTTTATCAGGATATGTCTGGATTGGAATTTCGATTTTCATCTGTTTTCTTTTCCTGCAAAATTCAGACTATTATATGGATGAGGTTACAGGCTTTTTCAAGATGCATGGATTTGAAGCTGTGGCAAAAGAAAAGGTATTTTATAAGAAGTCAGGTTCGTATTTGATTATCCGTATCATGAATTATAATGCAATGACAGAAATATATGATGATAATCGTCTGTCCAAGATCAAGGAATCAATTGCAAAGATCATGCGCCGGGAGTGTGGCAACTGTGATTATTATTCTATTGCTGCATCGACCTTTGCTGTGATTTCACAGAGCCAGGAGGAGTCGGAACGGATTCATAAGGCATTAGTGAAGAAACTGCCGAAGATCTGGAGCTTTGACGGGGAAGAGATTGTGCATGAATACAGCTATTATGTTGTGCAGGCGCCGGAGGAGTGTGAGACATCGGAGGAATTGCTGCAAAGGATAGCCTATGCCCGTTCTGATCACAAAGGACATCATGCTCCGGCAGAGCTGATCAACCTGACACAGGATGCGGTACAGGGAGCGGCAGATAAACAGATGGTGGCAGATATTGTAGAGCAGGCCATCATGGATAATAGTATTGAAATCTATTTTCAGCCGATTTACTCTCTGGAAAAGGGCAGGGTAACCTCGCTGGAGGTGCTTTCGCGTCTGAGGGATAAGGATAAGAAGTTTATTAATCCGGAGTTCTTTATTTCTGTGGCAGAGGAGAATCATAACATCATTCAGTTGGGCGAGCAGATTTACCGGAAGGCATGTATTTTTGCGACGCAGAACCATATTTTTGATATGGGCATCGATGATATTAATATTAACTTATCGCCGATACAATGCTGCTATGAGGAGTTGGCACAGGATCTGATCCGCATCGCGGAGGAGTATGGCATTCCGATGTCGCGGATGCATCTGGAGATCACAGAGAGCGGCATTATGGATAAGGTGGAGATCATGGATACACTGGCAGCCCTGCGTTCGTCCGGCGCAAAGATTGCACTGGACGATTTTGGCACAGGCTATTCCAATGTCAGCAGTATTGTGAGCCTGCCGGTGGATTTTGTTAAGATCGACAAGAGCCTTGTATGGTCATATGGCAGAGGAGAGAACCAGTATCTGGATCAGCTCGTGCCGATGATCCATTCAGAAGGAAAACGTATTATATCAGAGGGAATTGAGACACAGGAACATATTGATATATTCAAACGGTTAAAGGGTGATTTTCTTCAGGGATACTTTTATTCAAAGCCGCTGCCTGAGCAGGAATTTATCAAGTATTTAAAAGAGGCGAATCAAATTGTAACCTGAGAAAGATAAAAATAAGTTAAGAATTAAGGAGGAGAAAAATGGGTTTATCTTACATGGAACTACGGGAGCAGATCTGTGATATCTGCCATAAGATGTGGCAGCTGGGCTGGGTGGCAGCCAATGATGGTAATGTCTCTGTGAGGTTGGATGATGGTACGTTTCTTGCAACGCCGACTGGCATCAGCAAGAGTTTTATTACACCGGAGAAGCTGGTGCATATCGATAAGGATGCGAATCTTCTGGAGGATAATGAAGAGGGATTTCGTCCTTCCTCTGAGATCAAGATGCACCTGAGATGCTATCAGGAGCGGGAGGACGTAGGAGGTGTTCTTCATGCGCATCCGCCGGTGGCGACAGGTTACGCCGTGGCGAATGTACCTCTGGATGAATATTCTATGATTGAGACAGTCATTGCGATTGGTTCTGTGCCGGTGACACCATATGGTACGCCGTCTACCAATGAGGTGCCGGAGGCGATTGCACCTTATCTGGGAGAGCATGACGTCGTGCTTTTGCAGAATCATGGGGCATTGTCTGTTGGTTCTGATGTGTTGACAGCATATTACCGTATGGAGACATTGGAGCTTTTCGCCAAGATCAGTATGAACGCACATCTTCTGGGCGGGGCACAGGAGCTGTCACGTGAGAATATCGACCGTCTGATCAGCATGCGCGAGCAGTATAAGGTCACAGGAAAGCATCCGGGCTACAAGAAATATTCCTAGTACAACGAATATTAGATATCTGATATATTCGTTGTATTTGTATATCTTTCATCATGATTTGAGATGATTTGAGCCGGTGAAGCCAGTGAAGGCAGAATGGAGGATCGTCAGATGGGTGTTGTATTTTTCCTTGTATTCGCGCTGATTTGTATTGCAATTGGCATTATTCCTCTGATTGCAGGAATCGTTATGCTTGTCCGGCGCGCTCGCCTGAAAAAGAAGACGGGGAAGAAATATAGAAAACGCCTTGTGGGAGGAATCGCTCTGACCGGATTTGGATTTTTGTTTGCAGGCGTGCCGATTATATATATTGTAGGAGTTATGCTTATAGGTGTTGTTATGAAGCCGCTTGATATGATAGATGATGTGTTGATGGCCAGAGAGGCAGCCTGGTTTCAGAAAAATGTAAAGACGGAAAAAATGGCCGATGATCCGGCTGATGATGGGGCGTCGTATTTTGGATTTACGCTGGATGGTGAACATTATGTACATATACAGGGGATGGAACTGAAGTATAAGGATAAACACCGGGGAGACGCCGTTGCCAATATTGATGTGGATCCGGATTCAAATCTTGACGCATTGATGACAATCTTTGAGTACAAGGCGGATTTTTGTGATCGACTGCTTTGCCTGGATTATTATATCTATTGTCCGGAAAAAGAATTAGATAAGGTGGAAAAATATTATCAATCTCAAAAGTTTAAATATACCTTTGATGATGAAGATGTAGAGTTTTCTGATGACATGTTTTTCAGCATACTGGACATAGATGAAGAAAAATTAGAGAAATGTAGTCGTAAGAAAGCGCTGGAAAATGTTGAAGATGACGGTTATACTCTGGAACAGCATAGCGAAGATGGATTGTTCGAGTATTATTTTGCCGTATTTCTTTCGGAGAAGGATGAGCTGTTTCTCAGTGGAATTGATCCGATGCATTCGGAGGATGAGGACATAAGCAATAAATTTTTCCGCGTCACGGATGATCAGATGGCAGAGACATTCCTTTCGATGATCAAGGATGCCGAAGGAGACTAGAGGTGAGTCGGGCAGAAGAAGTTGGCTCTTTGATGGAAGCGTTTTCGAAATAGAGATGGAATATGATACAGGTAGATGAAATTCCGCTGCGGATTGTAAAAGCCGCAGCGTTTCATTTACGCGAAGGCAATATACTTTTTATAATGGAGGAAAAACATATGAATGTATTGGCGTTTGATTTGGGAGCCGGCAGCGGGCGGGGAATCCTCGCGCGTTTTGACGGAAAGAAGCTTGCTCTGGAGGAGGTTCACCGCTTTGAGCACAACTTTAGCATGTTAAACGGGCATGCGTATTGGAATATCCTCTCGCTGATGGATGAGATGAGGGAGGGAATGCGCCGTTGTAAGGAACCCCTGTCCGGTGTGGGGTTTGATACCTGGGGCGTGGACTGCGGCCTGCTGGATGCGGAGGGGAATTTGATGGGGATGCCGATCAGCTATCGTGATCCGGCATTTGACGACGAGAATATGAATCTGGTACTGCGCAGCCTGGCAGCGAGTGGAACGCCGGAAGCAGAGGCTGTTGCCGCCGGGGAACGATATGCTTTTGAGAAGACGGGGATCGCCAGCCTGTCCTATAATACGTTGTACAAGCTTTGCTATATGATGGAATTCATGCCGTCTCAGATGGCACTTGCCAAGACGATGCTGATGATGCCAAATCTTATCGAATATCTTTTCAGCGGGGTAAAGCACAGTGAATATTCGATTGCTTCCACTTCGCAGATCTTTGGGATGCAGGAAAAGAAATGGCAGATGGATATAATAAATAAAGTTGGGTTAAATCAGGATTTATTTACAGAAGTGGATTTTGCGGGGAGAGATCTGGGGACGCTGCGTCCGGAGATTGCCGATGAGGTAGGACAGAAGGATCTGCATATTTTGTCGGTGTCAGGTCATGATACGGCCTGTGCTGTCGCTGCAGTACCAGCCAGGGAGGAGGAATTTACCTTCCTGTCATGTGGTACATGGTCTCTGTTGGGGATCTCGTCCAAAAAGCTGTTGACAGGGGAGCAGGTGATTCAGAGTAAGATTTCCAATGAGGGTACGTCTGATGGGGGATATCGTCCGACTGTGAATATCATTGGCCTCTGGATGTTCCAGGAACTCCGGCGCAATCTGCAGAGAGAGGGTCATACATATTCTTTTGCACAGTTAAATGATCTGGCAGCGAAAGAGCCGCCGCTGCGAAGTTTTATCCGCCCGGATGATTTTATGCAGCCGGGAGATTATCCGTCTAAAATCAGGGAATACTGTAGAGAAACAGGACAGCCTGTGCCGAAGACGATTGGTGCGCTTGTGCGCTGCATTTTGGAGAGCCTGGCATTGAAATACCGTCAGGTATATGAGACGCTGCGTCCGCATATAACATGGGAAGAGAAGTTGTATATTGTAGGCGGCGGCGTACAGAATTATCTGTTAAGGCAATTTACTGCCAATGCATTAGGGATCCCTGTGATTACCGGGGCCAGTGAGGCGACGGCAGCGGGCAATGTGATGGGGCAGCTTCAGGCGTTAGGGGAATATAAGACAAGGGAAGAGAAGTGTGATATTCTCGCCGCATCCTTTGACACAATGGAATTGTTCCCATGCGAGCAGGAGGCCTGGGGAGAAGCATATGAGCGTTTTAGCCGGTTGTATGATGAAAAATAGGAAATAAATTATCAGAAAGAGAATGGGAGGATGAGGATGGCATCAAGTATTAAAAGTTGTGAAGAGGTAAAGATTCCAGAGACATATACTTTGGAGAAGGCAGAAAGCATTCCGGAGATCGACAGTTTTGCCCTGTCGCTGAAGCATAAGCTCAGTGGCGCAAGGGTGCTGATCCTGTCAAATCAGGATGACAACAAGGTATTTTCGATTGGCTTTCGGACGCCGCCGAATGATAATACGGGTGTGCCGCATATTATCGAGCATACCGTGCTGTGTGGTTCAAAGAACTTCCCGGCAAAGGATCCCTTTGTCGAACTGGTTAAGGGATCGCTAAATACGTATTTAAACGCAACGACATTTCCGGATAAGACTTTGTATCCGGTGGCGAGCTGTAATCAGAAGGACTTTGAGAATCTGATGCATGTGTATATGGATGCCGTTTTATATCCTAATATTTATGAACATGAGGAGATCTTCAAGCAGGAGGGCTGGCATTACGAGATGACAGATCCGAAAGGGGAGATCACCTACAATGGTGTAGTATACAATGAGATGAAGGGGGCGTTTTCTTCGGAGGAGGGCGTGCTTGATCGATTTGTGATGAACAGTCTCTTCCCGGATAATACTTATGGCCGTGAGTCGGGAGGTGACCCGAAGTCAATTCCTGATTTAACATATGAGGATTACCTTGATTTTCATCGCCGCTATTATCACCCCGTGAATAGTTATATCTATTTGTATGGTGATATGGATATTGAGGAGCGGCTGGAATGGATGGATGCAAATTATCTGAAGGACTTTCCGGCGATCGAATTGGATTCCTCGATTCCACTGCAGGAGCCATTTCACCAGAGGAAGAGCCTGGAGAAGGATTATGCGGTGTCTGAGACGGCAGACTGCAGCGAGAAGACATATTATGCCTATGCGGCGGCTATGGATGTGACGATGGATCAGGAAGTGTGCAAGGCTTTTGAGATGCTGTCCTACGTTTTGGCAGAGATGCCCGGTGCGCCGCTTAAACAGGCTTTGCTGGACGCCGGTATTGGTAATGATGTGGAGGTGGATTTCTGTGATATCCTCCGTCAGAGTTATTTTATGCTGTCTACTAAAAATGCAAAGGCGGGGCAGAAGGAGGAGTTTTACCGGATTATCCGTGAGACGCTGGAACAGGTCGTTCGAGATGGCGTGGACAAAAAGGCGCTGGAGGCGGCGATCAATAATACGGAATTTAAAGAGAGGGAGGCAGATTTCGGCTCCTTCCCCAAAGGGCTTCTGTATTATATGAGGACAATGAAGACATGGCTGTATGATGATGACAAGCCGTATGAGGTGCTGTGTTATGACAGGTATTACCGTTTCCTGCGGGAACAGCTGGGGACGGATTATTATGAGAAGCTGATCCAGACATATCTGCTGGATAATCCGCATTCTGTGCTGGTGGAGATGAAGCCGAAGCTGGGGCTGGCGGCAGAGACGGAGAGAAAGGAGAAGGAGCGTCTGGCGGCGTATAAGGCATCTCTGAGTGAGGAGGAGCGACGTGGCGTCGTAGAAGCCACAGCGGCGCTTAAGAAATATCAGGAGGAGCCTTCACCGAAGGAGATCATGGAGAAGATCCCGATGCTGTCCCGGGAGGATATCAGTAAGGAGGCGACTCCGTATCATAACAGGGAGACTAAGCTGTGTGGTGTTAAGACGGTTCATCATGATATTCATACGAATGATATCGTTTACCTGCGGATGCTTTTTGATGTGGGGGATCTGGAGGAGTATGTCCCGCAGATCAGCTTCCTGTCTACGCTTCTCGGATATATGGACACGGAGAAGCACAGTTATACAGAACTTGATACGGAGATTAATTTTTATACAGGAGGTATTGCGGCTGATACGAATATCTTCTGTATGTACGGCAGGCCGGATGATTATCATGTACAGTTTGAGGTACACACGAAGGTGCTTCGCAGCAAGACTGCAGAGGCAATGAGGCTTATGGCAGAGATGATGTTTGAGACATTATTTACTGATGATAAGCATCTGCGCGAAGTGGTGGCTGAAACGCGTTCGCGATTAAAAGTACGTTTAATGTCAGCTGGACATCAGGCGGCAGCGGCAAGAGCGGTATCTTATTTCTCAAAGAGCGGCTGGCTGAATGACGCTTCGGTTGGTGTGGGGTATTATGATTATCTCGTGAAGCTGGATGAGAATTTTGAGGAGGAAAAAGAGAAGTTGAAAGAGGGCTGTGTCCTCTTGTTGAAAAAAATGTTTCGCAAGGAGCGGCTGATACTTTCCTGCACTTGTGATCAGAAGGGGATTGATGAGGTAGAGTCATCCCTGCAGGAATTTCTGGAGGCGATGAACCGCTTCTGTGGTGATCAGGAGAATGCCCTGTCGGATGTTCTGCAGTCGTATCCTGTGCAGCTTGGCCGTAAGAATGAGGGACTTATGACGCCGGCAGAGATTCAGTATGTTGCGGCGGCCGGAAGCTTCGGCGGCCGGAAGGATGTGAATTACGGCGCGCTGCGCGTGGTGCGTCATATGCTTAATTACGGTTATCTTTGGAATGAGGTACGTGTCAAGGGAGGAGCATATGGTGTGTTTTGCCAGTTTAACAGGGATGGAGAGGGGTTCTTTGCTTCCTATCGCGATCCGAAGCTTTCTGAGACATTAGAGGTCTACCACAAGACGGCAGAGTATCTCCGTACTTATGATGCGGAGGAGCGTGAAATTTTAAAGACGATTATCGGTACAATCAGTGGGATGGATACTCCGCTGACACCGGCGATGAAGGGAAGGCGTTCTATGACAGCATATCTGACGGAGACGCCGCTTGAGGTATTGCAGAAGGAGCGCGATGAGGTATTAGCCTGTGATACGGAGGATATCCGTGCCGCCGCCGGGATCATGGAGGATGTGGTGCGTGCCGGAAATCTCTGTGTGATTGGGAATGAACAGCATTTGCAGCAGGAGAGAGAGTTATTTGGAGAGCTGAAGCCGCTTTCCTGAGAAGACACGGTTTGTGCCGCGAAAGCGGCATGCTTAGCAGGGTGGGATTTGTCTACCCTGCAGAAATGAGGATACGTATGAAGAGCTTTAAATCAGGTTTTGTTACATTAATTGGCAGGCCGAATGTGGGGAAGTCTACGCTGATGAATCAGCTGATCGGGCAGAAAATTGCGATTACCTCCAGCAAGCCGCAGACGACAAGAAACCGGATTCAGACGGTGTATACCTGCGAGAGGGGACAGATCATCTTTTTGGATACACCGGGAATACACAAGGCAAAGAATAAACTGGGCGAATATATGGTGTCGGTGGCAGAGCGTACGCTGAAGGGCGTGGATGTGATTCTGTGGCTGGTGGAGCCCTCCATCTTTATCGGTGCGGGGGAGCGCCATATTGCGGAACAGCTGGGGAAGGCGGATACGCCGGTGATCCTGGTGATCAATAAGATTGATACCGTGGAAAAGGCTGAGATTCTAACTTTTATTGATGCTTACAAGGACATCCTTGACTTTGCAGAGATCGTACCGGTGTCGGCTCTCAAGGGTGAAAATACGGATGATCTGATTAATGCAATCTTTTCCTATCTGGAGGAGGGCCCGTGCTATTATGATGAGGATACGGTGACGGATCAGCCCATGCGGCAGATCACGGCGGAGCTGATTCGCGAGAAGGCGCTGCGCAGCCTGAATGATGAGATACCGCAC
>CAYYGS010000046.1:0-12533 GCA_964471335.1 uncultured Jutongia sp. | reverse complement strand
GTTTGACGGGGAATTTGCCCGATGGATCCGGAATGAACTCGACATGCCGGTCACGGCAGATAAGCTGGAACAGATGCGCCGTGATCAGAATAATCTCAAGGATATTGTGGTGACACTTTGCTGCAGCTGCGATTATTATTCGGAGGAACAGATTAACGAGCTGATCGAGATTATGGATCAGACCCAGAATCTGCCGATGCGTGGGCGTCAGAAGATTAAGGCAGACAGTTATCTCAAAAGCGGACGATTAACAAAAGCAAAGCAGGAATATGAAAATATATTAAAATCAGATGATATGCTTGATGCGGCGCCAGAGGAATACGGGGCTGTCTATCACAGTCTCGGAATGGTCTGTGCGGGTATGGGAGAATATTTCCGGGCGGCGCAGGCCTTTCAGAAAGCGTATGAGCAGAATCACAGAACGGAATCTATGGAGGCATATTTGTATTCCCTGCTGCTGGGTGATCTCGAGGAGGAGTACAACAAGGCAGTGCGGGAACTGGCCGTTTCGAGCGAACAGCAGAGTTTCCTGCGCACGCAGTATGAGGAGGCGGTACAGCTGGCCCGTGAGAGTAAGCCGTATCGGCGGATCAGCCGTCTGACATCCCTGCGGGAGCAGGGGAAGGAGGATGAGTACCGGGAGCGTGTGCATGACACGATCTGTCGATGGAAGAAGGAATATAGAAAGCTTTAGAGAGAGGAGTATCGGGATGGCGTTTCGTTGGTGGCGCAGGAAAGGGAAGAAGAAAGAAAGTGTGGAGGAACAGGATATCACACTGGATTGGGAGCAGGAACTGCCGGAGCTCGGAGAGGAGTCTGAGGAGGAAATGCTTCCCCCGGAACAGAAGGGGGCATCTGCTGTCAATAGTGAGGCAGAGCAGGAGAGCGTAGTTCCTGTGGGACGGGCAGAGCAGATTCGCTATGTGAGGGATTGCTGTGAGGCGATTCAGGAGAGTGACCGTCAGATTGATGCTGTCAAGAAGGAATACGAACAGGTGACGGAGTATCTGACAGATATCCAGAAGATTGACAGGATTGCCGGGGAGGACCGGGAAAATATGCTGGAGCTGTGCAAGCGGATCCATAACCTGCTGCAGGAGAGAAATCTTTTCAAAAACCGTGAAATGACAATCTCGGACCGTCAGGTGCGGCGTTTCGACAGATATCAGGAGCGTTTGATTGATGAGATCAAGAAGATGTATGAAAATGAGATATATCAGAAGGCGATCGAGAGCGATATGGGATATCTTGAGAAGGAGAAGGCGTATCAGCGTCAGGTACAGCGGGAAAATATGCAGAAGCAGACAGCGCTCAAGGCAATGGCGAAGGTGCTGGCTGTATTGATCATCTCCCTCTTTGTGCTCTTTGTGGTGATATATTATAATATGGATGTCGATATGACATATCCCTATCTGGGAACGCTTCTGCTGGCGGCCGTTTCGGCAACCGTAATTTTTACGGAGGCAAATAAAAACCGGCGGGAAGTAGCGCTCTCCGAGCAAAAGATGAATAAAGCGATCGGACTCCTGAACCGGACGAAGATCAAATATATCAATAATGTCAGCGTGCTCGATTATAACCGTGAGAAATATGGTGTGAAGAGTGCGGCAGAATTTGAGGCGATGTGGGGAGAATACTGTAAGGCGAAGGAATATGAACGAAAGTTCCGTGAAAATACAGAGAGGCTGAGTAAGAGTAACGATGCCCTTTTACAGCTTTTGGAGAGCTATCGTGTAACGGATACAGAGGTTTGGCTCGTACAGACGTATGCGATACTCGATAACCGCGAGATGGTGGAGATCCGTCACGACCTGAACCAGCGGCGTGGAAAGCTTCGTAAGCAGATTGAATACAATACGAAAAACAGGGAGGGATATCTGAGACAGATTAAGAATCTGATTGTGCAGAACCCGGAGCGTGAGGAAGAGATCCGCAGGGTGCTGCGGGAATATCGAAGGTAATCAGCATCGTGTGCAATAATAGTCCAGAATACGCCTGACTGACGAAAGGTATGATGGGCCGAATAAATTTAAATGATTTAACAGGTGGTAGAGATTATACAGGTCTCGGCGGTTCGCATAGCCCGGCTGCAGGGGTGCTGCTTCCCGGTAAGCGCTGTAAAAGGCGTGGGAAAAGCCGCCAAAAAGCTCCGTCATGGCAAGATCTGCCTCCGCGTGGCCGACATAGACAGCCGGGTCGATCAGCCAGGCTGTTCCGTCATTTCCTGTGATGACATTGCCTGACCAGAGATCGCCATGTAACAGGGAAGGATGTTCCGGTTCGATCAGAAGTTCTTCGATCCGGTCAAGTAGACGATTTATCTTCTTTCCATCTGAATTACGAAAATAGCCTTCGGTCGTTTTAAATTGCGGCTCAAGACGGCAGTCACGGAAGAAAGAACGCCAGCTTTTATGCGGTGTATTAACCTGTCTTCCCGCACCGATAAAGTTGTCCTGTGTGAAACCATACAGTCCATCAGTCACAAAGGCTTCTGTCGGAGCCCGGTGCATGGCCGCCAGCTGATGTGCGAATGTCTCCCAGTAATGGGAAATCCGGTTTCCTTCTGTAATATATTCCAAAAGCAGGAAGGAGCATTTCCGGTTCTCATCAATCCCACTGCAGAGAATGCGGGGCGTGCGGATGGCTTTCGTGCTTGCGATGGCAGAAAGCCCGGCCGCCTCCACAGTAAAAAAGGATTTGTTTTCTATCGTATTGGACTTCATAAAAAGATACGTTCCATCATTTAGTGTCATCTTGCATGCCTGATTGATATCACCTCCCGGTACATGATCCGTTTGTCTGATTTTTGTATTGCTCCCGAAAAGTGCGGCAAGTGCCTCCTCCACAGAAGAAAATGATGGTGGTTTTATATCAGTCATTTGTAGTTCTCCCTCTTTGATTTTATAGTAGATAAGTTTATCACAGTCCGAGGGATAGTACAAGCATGGGAGTCTCTGCTTCCTTAACCGTTATACATCTTCAATAATCTGAGATAGTGGTTGGCTTCTCTCAGCACATGATCTGCCAGTAATGGCGGGATAATGGATTTGATTCTGCATGCCATCAATCCTTCCACTGCCTCCGTCTTAAACGTCCTGATTTCCTTTGTCGAACACAGGCTTTCCAGCAGGATCTGTTCTTCGGAGGAACGGCAGCATTCGTCCACCAGACACTCAAACTCCCTGGCGGTGTCTTCTGCAATTTTCTTGAGTTTTTCTTCATTTGGATTTAACATGCCATCAACAAATAGTGCATGTTCTGCCATGATTGTATTCCAGAAGTTCAGTTCATCGCACAGGGCAAATTCCGGAGACTGGCAATTCAGCAGTTCCTGCAGCATTTGGGAATAATGTTCTGCTTCACGGATATCGTGTTCTAACATTTGAGGATATACTGATATAAATATCTTACAGCTTGTGGCTTCCGCCAGTAAATGTCTCTGGAACGAAATCGTTTCCTCCAGCAGGCAGAGTGAGCGGTTATTGATGGTATTGACAGCTGCCAGCAGCTGCGGATGATCATAGCACATGGCACCCGCCGTCAGATTCAGCTCTGTTTTTGTGATTCTGGTATTAATGCCCGTTCCGGTCAGCATAGCAGTTGTTTCCTCGGCCTGCAGGGTATATGGAGTCACAAATTCCTCTGACACGATGGAACCCCTTGAGACAGCTCCATCCGCATAACGTAATGTGTTGCACAGTAATTGCTCAAATTGTATTTTCAATCCATTTGCCTTCCGTATGTATTTGCCTGCGATGGACTGCATATTTGTCTGTAAGAAAAACAGGTGTTCCTTCATAATCCTTTGGAAAAAGAGATTTAATTCAAGAGAAGTTCTGATGTAATCCTGGTTTGTCATAAAATCCTCCATAATAACTTTAACGAAAATATTTCAAGTGCATTATATGTCAGTAATCTGGCAAATATGTTGTCGGGGTATTTGTGCTGCCCGTCCGTGAGAATTTTCAGGGAGCTGCTTAAGAAATCCTTCATTATATTTTCATTGTGGAGTCTGTGTTCGTTTGCTATAATTGTATTATTACTAAGGCGGTTAAATATCTGGAGTAATAAGTAACTTTTGTTGTGGATTGGAGAAATAATGGCATTAGAAAATAAATTAGGAATCACGGAATCCGCGGAGCTTGCAAGAGTCGAGGAACGTATCAGTAAAAGGAAAGCAATAGAATTATATGAAAAGGAAATTGTGGATGTTTCTGAAATAGGTAAATTTTCAGGTCTTGCAAAAATCCATCGTTTTCTTTTTGAGGAGATCTATGATTTTGCCGGGAAGGTCAGAACGGTGAATATCGCAAAGGGGAACTTCAGATTTGCACCGGTTATGTATTTGGAGGCTTCCCTGCAGCATATAGATACTATGCCGCAGGCAACCTATGAGGAAATCATTGAGAAATATGTAGAGATGAATATTGTCCATTCATTTCGGGAAGGAAATGGGAGAAGCACCCGTATATGGCTGGATTTGATACTGAAAAAGGAACGAAAGATGGTGGTAGATTGGAGTCAGGTAGATCGGGAGGATTATTTACTTGCGATGGAAAGAAGTCCAATTAAGGATGTGGAAATTAAATTCCTGCTTAAAAATGCACTGACTCCCCAAATTAATGATAGAACTGTGTATATGAAGGGGATTGATGCAAGTTATCATTATGAGGGATATCATACATTTCGAACAGAAGACTTGTGACTAGTACATCATAAACGAAGTTATAATGTACTAAATTGAAAAGGAGGAAGGTACATGAAGTGGAAAAGAACTGCAATATTGATCGCAGCCGTTCTGGCGGGCGTTTTGACGGGATGCGGCGCGTCGGTGGAGGATGCTCCCGAGGAAAGCCCTGAGGCAGTCAGGGAGAGCCTTCTGCAGCCGGATGCCAATAAAAAATACCAGTATGCCAATGATGGGGCAGTCTATGTGGATACTTATGAGAATCATCAGATCGAGCAGTGGTCTCTGGATGGTGAGTTACAGGAGACATATACTTTGCCAACGGAAAAAAAGAAGGCATATGATACTATAATATACGTCAATAATGAGGAGTTGTTTTATTTTGTTCAGGAGGAGGCCGGCGATGACTATCGGATTATGCGTGTGCCGATCCGCCAGACAGAGGATGGACAGGAGCTGCTTGTAGAGCAGCAGGAATTCTTGTTTGAGGTAGAGGATCTGGGTTATTGTGGGAATTCCAATGTAAACCATTGTGCCTTTTATGCGAATCAGGATTATATTGTCTGGATCAATGCTTATTATGTGAGTTATGAGGAGTCAGGGCCTACGGGACGGCTGCATGTCTATGACAGAAAGGCAGAGAAGGAACTGGCCATTACGGAAGATCCGAGAATTGCAGATAATATGGAGCTGGCTTATTATTTTTCCGATGAGATTGTATCGGTTTGCTCAAATGTATGCGGAGACCGCATAATATTCAATACGGATCCCCTGGATGAGAAAGAAAAAAAATACGGTTTTTCTGTATATACGCTGGGCGAGGATCATGCAGAAGTGATTGATGAGCGGTGCTATGAGGGGGCTGCTTATATTACCGACTGGGACAGGCAGAAGGTGTATTATCAGATTACAGAGGATCAGAGCGTCTGGGAATATGATTGTGAGAGCGGGGAGAAGAGGGAACTGATCCCGGAGCAGACATTTCGCAGCTGCTATGAAAAGGAGGGGCGTAAATGGTTTCCCGAAGAGGATTATGACAGCTTCTTTTTACAGGGAGACATCTTATATATCATAAAGGAAAGATCTCCACATGACCGGCCGATGATTTTTTCCTATTCGCTGGAGGAGGATGCTTTACAATATGAGAAGGCAGTGACAGAGAAGCTGCATCAGTGTGTGGGGGAAATCGAGCAGGAAAATGGAGCGGACAGGTATTTTGATTCTGCGATCACGATTTTAGAGGGCAAGCTGCTGCATTATACAGATTATGAACAATATTACTGCATTGATCTGGAGACGGCAGAAATGAAGAGGGTCTACGCAGATGATGTGGAAAAGATCTATTTTGCTCTGATGGGACAATTGGTTGAGACGGAGGCAGATGTTTCGCTGAACATTCATGTCAGCAAAAAAAAGGCGGTCGAGATTCCCGATCCGTTGGAAGCGGAGGGGACTGTCAATATTACTCTGCGGGAAGAGCCGGACAGCGCTGCGGATTGTGATGATCAGGAGTGGATGGATGGTTTTTATGCGGATCTGTCCTTTGCCGGTTTTAAGAAGCCGGTATTTGTCAGCTCCTTTGCGGTGGGAAATATGACGGATACGGATGCGCCTTTCTCACGGATAACGATGGAGACAAAGGAGAAAGAGAAAAGGGATTTCCGTCTTTTGGGGAATTCTTCTGCCGGCAAAGACGACTCGTCGGAAAGCGGGAAGGAAAAGCGTGTGAGGGGAAACTGTCTGGGATTGCTGGTGACAGAGGATGTAAAACGAGGAGAGGACTGGGAGGGTCCTTTGGGGAAGGATAATTATCTCGTTGTGCTTGATTATGAAACGGGAAATTGTTACAGAAGGGAAACAGGTTTCTGCATGCATGCGATATACGATTGGGCAGAACTGGATGCGATTGATGTGACGGGAGATGGTGTAAAGGAATTGATTGCTGCCCAGTATAATATGAGCGGTGATTATGGAGCTTACCGTTGCGATGTGGAAAGCGGACGGCTTGTGGAAATCTATGCTACGTCAGACGAGCGCAGTGATGAGAGGGAAGATGACGATTGGAGCGGCTTTACAGGAGTGTTGAAGGACAATTATCAGGTGGAATTAAAATATGACGCGATTGATTACTCTGAGACGGTGTCCATGATTGAGGACGGCGGTTATCGGGAGGAGGATCTGCAGGTAGGCACAAAGGACGAAGAGGGTGGGGAGAGTTTTGTTGCTCACTGGAAGGATGGAACGCTACAAAAGTATTGGGTTGACGACAAAACGACAGTGTTTTTGTATACATTGGATCATGTGGAGCATGTCACGGGAAAGGATGAGAAGCCGCAGGTAGAGTTTGTGAGATCAGTTTGTGTGGGCCACCGGTCTGAGAGCATTGGAAATATGCATATTTATTTACAATATAATGAGAAACTGGATAAACTTGTTCTTGCGCGGGCGAAATATGTGACGAAGAAGGACGCCAAGAAGGAAGCAAAGGAATGGTGGGGATAAATTTGAGAGAGGATGATTCTAATGAGAAGAGCGGGATGGATGATCATGGCGGTATTAGCGGCGGCGGCCCTGACCGGTTGTGCTTCTAAGCAGGAAGATACAGAACGAGTGGAGATGACGGCGCAGCCGACACCGACGCTGAGTCCGGAGGAGAAGGAAGCTGCTTTGATGGAACAGCCGGAGATCGTGGAGGCGATTACGGTTGGAGACTCGCAGGTTGCTCTACGGCAGGGGGAGAAGAAGCACTGTGTGGAGTTTGTGTTGTATCAGGAGGGACAGGAGAAGCTTTTGGCGTCCCTGAATAAAAAGCTTGAGATATCGAAATGTCATATTGAGCCGTTTGATGGGAAGATTTTGGGGTATGAGGGATTTTACCTGTTTGAGAAGGACGCAAACTGGCCATATTCCTATGTGTATTATATTGGTTTGAAGGACAACGGGCAGGCAAAAATATTGTTTGTCAATAATGCCTCATACCGAGAGAAAAAGAAAAAATTTGAGGCTGGATTTGAAGAGGTACGGGATATTGATGGAGATGGAATCCGGGAAGTGATCAGCAATGAGGCGTATGTGGTCGATGGCGGGCAGGAAGCCGTGATTTATGACTGTGATGAGAAGGGAAGGATTTTGGAAGGATATCTGGGGGATTTGATTGATTGTGACTATTACCACGGAAGGGCTACAGATTTTAGAGTGTGGTATTATCCGAAGAACAGGAAGGTATGGATTACATTTTACCCCTCCAGAGATGCCAGGGATCAGGTCACAAAAAAATATAAGCTGAACAAAAAAAGCCTGAAAAAAATCAAGATGGAGAAACGGGTTATTCACTATAAAAGTGACAATTTGAAGGATCTGGGAAATTATTATTAAAAGGAATGGTGAATTATGATGCAAAAAAAGAACAGGAAGAAATTTCCTGATGCGGCAGGTATTTTTATTCTGAGTCTGTTTATTTGTGGTATCTTCATTTTGATGCAGGGCGGCATGTTTGGAGATGTGATGGCAATTTCGCAGACAGATGTCTCGGCGGCATCGGTATTGTCAAAGCGTGAGTCTTCGGGGACGGCGGGAGAGACAGAGAATGATCGGGCACATAAGGCATATATTCGGGCCCTGAAGGAGAATTCGTACAAAAAAACGCCGGATCTTTGTATGGCACAGCCATCCGGTTATAGCTTTTATGATATTGATGGAAATGGAGTGGATGAACTTCTGACGTATGGCGGTTATTTTGCAAATGCGTTCTTTACATATCAGGATGGTAAGATTGTCTATCTCTGTCATGAAAAGTACGGCGGCAATTTCAGAATATACCCGGAAAAGGGGATCATAGAACTGCCCGACGGCGGACATATGGATCATTATTATGCATCGTTTATCCGGGTTGATGGTACCAGGACAAAGTGTGCTGCAGAAAAGGACTGGGTCGTTCATTATCTTAACCGCAGCGGCAGTAAGACAAAGACGACATATAAATATAAGCTTTCCGGCAAGCGTGTCACAAAGGCAAAGTATGAGAAATATGTCCGTGCACTGAAAAAAACAAAGGTGGTGAAACGGAAACAGCTCACATGGAAAAAGGTGTCGGCGCTTAGGTTGAAAAGAATGAAGTTCCACTAAGGCGGTAAAGGACACCGCTTTGCTGTTTTAAGCCGCCGAGGGCGGTACGGAGGATTAGGATGAATAAGAAATTTTTTTATAGTTATGACTTAAAATGTTTTTTGGGCCGGATAGCAGGGATTTGTCTGATCGGTCTGCTGTTGACAGGCTGTCAGGGTGATACCGGAGCCGTGCCGTCAGAGGGGCCGGAAGAGGCGAAAGAGGAAATTTCCGGAGAATTCTATCAAAAGTCTGTAGAGTTTGGAAGTGGTGAACTGGGGTTGTTTTTTAAAGAGGGTGCGACCGGGGAGATCCGAACGATAGAGGGTAGTGACAAGTGTGTACATATGGCATCGAATGGCGCAAAGGTATATTACCAGATCGCAAATACAGATGAAGATACCGGTGAGGATCTTCTGGATCAGGATGTGATCTGCTATGATGCGGCGACAGAGGAGAAATTGGTTGTTGTTTCAGGGGAAGAGCTTCAAAAAGCTTTAACGGACAATCAGCTTCCCACAAGGAGCAGCGGTTATCTGGAGGAATTTCATATTGATCAGGATCATTTATATATGACCATCAGTGTGGAAGAGGAAGGTGATCTTTGCTGCCATATCTTAAATATTGCTTTGTCTGGTCAGAACACTATTTCCTATGAAAAGGAATTGAGCAGCTGGCTGGAAGATACGATTGAGGGGTCGATTGCTCTGAGGGAGTGTACCTATGGTTTTGTACAGGGAAGCTTTGTCTGTGAGGACCGGAGTGTGGAACCCTCCAGGCGGTATGCTTATGATCTGGAGAAAAAAGAAGAGATTTCGGTCAAAAAGGGAACGGTCTGGGACGATTATCTGGATGAGATTTCGCCGGAGAATCAATCGGAAAAGAATGTGGAAAGCGGGAAAGGCACACCGAAAAAGGATGTGGAAATCGAGGAAGGTACACTGGAAAAGCAGTTACGTGTGATTCTGGCGCAGGAAAAGCAGTGGAAGTATGATTATCGGGAGAAGGATGACTGGTGTTATGAGGGGGCTGAAAGGTACTATTATATGATCAGTGATCTGGATCAGAATGGAAGGGTGGAGATTATATGTCAGGCATATCAGGGGAATGGCCATATCCCGATCAATGATTATTTTGAGGTCAATGAGAAGATGGATGGGTTAGACCAGATCACCTTTGAATCGAAAACAGAGGAAGGTGATTATGCGGATTTCGGGTCTTGGAGCACTGTTTATTATGAGGAAGGAACAGGGACATATCATTATGCCCTGGGAGATTGGGAACGTGGTTCTGCGGTCGATCATTCGGAGGCAGAACTGGATGTCATCCTGCAAAAGGGAAAACTGACGTCAGATCGATATTGTTCCTGGGACATGGTTGGAGATAGCGATGGGAAAACGGGAGAAAAGGCAGAAAAATGCCGGCTTGGGTGGAAGTATTTATTTTATGACCAGAAGGGACGGAAGATCTCAGCGAGAGAATTTTTTAAGCTGTATTATGAAGATTATTTCCAGTCAATGACGCAGAGGACGGCACAGTTTTCCTGGTTTCAGACGATCGATGAGGAGGCATATGAGAAGGATGTTTCAGACATAAAGAATGTCTCGGAGGAGGAGCTTTACAAGAAAATGAGGGCGTCCTATCGTGCATTTGGTTTTACGGAGAAAGGAAAGTCGGCGGTCGAACAGATTAAGCTGATTGATGCATGCAGGGAACAGTGGATGCCTTGGAAGAGGGAATCTAATGATTTGGAGCCGGAGCAGTTTTCCTTTCTGGTGGCAGACATGGATGCGAATGGTCAGCTGGAACTGCTTGTCAGCTTCTGTGGAGGATCGGGGAATGTATCCCAGAACTACTATTATGAGGTGAATGAAGACGGGGATGCTCTGGTGGATATTACGCCGGAGGTGGAGCATGAGACGGATTGGCTGGGGGGAAGCCTGGATTACAGAAAGCCGCTTATGGCGGTGTATCAGGAAAATACAGGCGGGATGTACATTACGCATTATTCGGTGTCGGATGTAAGCTGGGGCGGTTCCGGAAATGGGGAAAGTATTTCGCAGGATGTGTATCTGCTGGATCAGGAGCTGCATGTGATTGATTTTGCGGCGGATGTATCCAGGAATGGGAAGAGAAGTTATTACCGGATTGAGGACGGCGTCAGGGAGAAGATAACGAAAAAGCAGTATCGGAAGCTGCAAAAAAAGCACTTTGAGGATCTGGAGGGAGAGGTGTATCCGTATGATGACGGCCGTATTTTCTACTGGTTTCATCTTTCGGACGGGATGTCGGAGGAGGAGATGACGCGGGAGTTAGAGAATGGTTTTATGAACTGGTTCTATAATAGCGATCAAAGGTATAAAAGTTGAATAGAAAATATCCTAATCCGCAGGGGAATGTGGAGAGGACATAAATCTGCCAGGTTTGGCGATTATTCGTCTTTGGCATTCTGCCTCTCCCACAGTTCAACCAGCGTGATTCCCTCCGCGTCACATTGGGCGAGAAGCGCCGCTTTTTTATCGAAGCCTGATTGGCTGCATTTGTAGAAAAATCGGATGATCAGGCCTTCAAAAACGCACATAAACAAACAAGAGAAAATGAAATCGGGTATGCTTATAAATTCCGTAGACAGGCTTGATGTTACTATTATGATTATGAATAAAAGGATAAAAAATGCCTTGTCATACTTTCGTAATCGGATATCCTTGCGTACCTTCTCTGTATGTGCCTGTGGTGTAATTGTTTCCCTACCTCGTCTGGCAAGACGCGCATTTTTCTTATGATATGTTTTTACGAGCATTTCCAGCACATCATCCTTCAGATTTTCGTTGTCCCAGGTGGCTTTTAAGGTATCCTTCAGGGAATAGCTTTCTTCTGGAGATTTTCTGACCGTACCGGTTTTTCGATAGCGAATGATCCATTTTACCAGCTGGTACAATATGATGTAACATCCGCTGAGCAGCAGGGTTGTAAACAGAGGGACTGTTATGTGCATCTCCGGCCAAAATGTGAAACTCAGGATAAGGGTAATGACAAAAATAGTGATCGTCATTGCCATATATATTTTATTGGTAAACTTCTTCCAATGGAGCAGCAGCGGCCGTGTTGCAGCAGAGACAAGAAGGGTCGTTATAATACCCACGATAATGCCGCACAGATAACCGCTGATATCTGTGGTGGCCTGAAACAATGGGGTATTCTTCTCCATGCCTATGATTTCCAGAATGGAGAATATAAAAACAACGACGGCTACTCGAAAAGAATATGGCATCAGCCCCACGAAAAAATTTTGTACCGGGGTATAATCCTGAAAATAATCGGTACAAAACTGCTGAAGGTCTTTTCCTACAATCTTTTCCACCGGCTGTCCATTTTCCTGCGCTTCGTACAGCATATCAAGTAAATTGTTGAGCATTTCTTCGTTTTCCTGCTCCGGAACCTGTATTGACATAGAATACGTTTCGACATAATCGAATGCCTTTAAATAATCATCTTTTAATTTTTCTTTATAAAAAACATAGCTTACCATAGTTATTTTGCTCCCTTCTGTATGTTCCCGTAAATTTTGCTAATCCCACATGCCACGCATTCTGCGTGGCACAAAATAACAAAGCAAATAAATTTGCTTTTGAAAAATGCTGTTTTTGCATTTTTCCTGGTTGAAACCGTAATGATTGTTAGACAGCATTTTTTGCTGTCTTAGAATCATTTTTCAACCTACTGCCTTTGCACAACAATCTAT
>CAYYGS010000045.1:9053-12685 GCA_964471335.1 uncultured Jutongia sp. | reverse complement strand
CTGCCCAAGAAGCTATAAGTGACATTTTCCACGAGCATAAAGGTCGTTACGGATAGCCTGTACTGCCAATTCCTCACAAGTATATTTCCAATCGTCTTTCCTGCCCAATAAATCCTGATGCTTTTTAAATAACTTTTCACGATATTTGATCAATAATTCTGTATTCTTTTTGTAAAGATTATTTTCCATTGTCATCGATTACACCCCAACAATCTGACAGTTATTCTCATGAATTCCCCAAAGTCGTTCTATATGATTCTTCTATAAGCAATCCACAATCTCCTGAAATTTCTCCATCACTTCATATTTCAGCACATCAGCAATTAACACGGTATCCTGTTCTTCCATTACCGACAGCGTTTCCTTCAAAGCTCCTGCCAGTCCATCCTCATCCAGAGAAAACTCCGGATGCTCCTGCTTCCATAAGAAGATCTGATTCACAGCATCCATCATATGAGTGATGACACCCTGCAACTCATCATAAGCCTCCTGCAGCTTCTGTTGATAAAAAAGTTCTGTCGTATGATCCAACTCCTGCAACAGGACATTAATATTTTCCTTCAAATTCTCCATCTTTCCTGTCATCCTCCTTCGATTTTATTGTAAACCTCCAAACATACGTACTTACATCATTTTGCCCCGCGAGGCTTTGATATCTCCATTTAATGATGCTGGGGTCAAAAGCCCTTTCAGGGCAAAACCGATGCAAATATGTGTGTTTGCAAGAGAGCTTGCAACACCACATATTGTGTTCGGTTGGTGCGAAGCACCCTTTGACCCCAGTATCATATAATGCCTAAAATTACTGTTTAAGCAAATACAGGGTCTGCCAAAAAGCAGACCCCATATGATTGACTCCAATATACAACAAATATTACTGAAGTAATGACAGAACACCCTGTGTAGCCTGGTTTGCCTGAGCCAGCATAGACTGACCTGCCTGCTGAAGGATGGAGTTCTTGGAGTAACCAACCATCTCATCAGCCATGTCGAGATCACGAATACGGCTCTCAGCAGCCTGCAGATTCTCAGCTGTGTTGTCAGCATTGGCAATTGTATGCTCTAATCTGTTCTGGATAGCACCCAGAGTAGAACGCTGCAGAGATACATGTGTCAGAGCATCGTTCACGATAGAGATAACACCTGTGATGTCATTTCCGCTTGTTGCTGTAGAGATGATCTGTGAAACAGCCTCTTTACCTACACCAAGTGCGGAAGAACTCATAGCAGAAATACCGAATGTGATAACCTGCTTTGCGTTTGCACCAACCTGAAGCACCTTGCCTGTGAAACCACCGGACAGAAGCTTCATTGTGTTGAACTCTGTCTGAGAAGCGATACGATCGATCTCAGATGTAAGAGCTGTTACCTCAAGAGCGATAGCAACACGGTCAGCTGTTACATAGGTATCGTTAGATGCCTGTACTGTCAGCTCACGCATTCTCTGAAGTACTGAGTGAATCTCAGCCAAAGCACCCTCTGCTGTCTGGATTAAGGAAGTACCATCCTCAGCATTTGTAGATGCCTGATTCAGACCTCTGATCTGACCACGCATCTTCTCGGAAATAGAAAGACCAGCTGCATCATCTGCTGCACGGTTTACTCTATAACCAGAAGAAAGCTTCTCTGTGTTCTTTGAGAGTCCTGTGTTAGTAATTGCCAGGTTCCTGTTAGCGTTTAACGCTGTCATGTTGTGTTGGATAATCATAATAATTCCTCCTTGAAATTACATTGGCATCCATGCCAATGGTGATTAAATAATAGTTCCACGATATCCGGCTTCCGTACTCACCAGATATTGATTTAAGTAAGTACTGATTTACTTGTTATATATATCGGAAACTACGGACGATACTTAACCTCTTTTTGCGAATTTTTTCATTTTTTTTGATCCATAAAGTATGTCTGCCATTCATGGTGCTGACTTGCCATGTTCTGATAATAGGTATTTGCCGTCTTATTACTTGCCTGAAACTCCCGAATCTCCTTTCTCGCGTTCTTCGCATAGTTCTGAAAGGCATCCCGGTTCTTCTTTTCCTGTCCCTCAATCTTAAGCCCTGTCTCTGTGATGCTTCGGATCGCATTCTGCATTTGAAGGATCTGGGAGCGGTATGTCTCCTTCTCACGTTTCATCGTCTCTCCAACCCTGGCAAAGGCAGCCTCAAATCCTCTGTCCAGCCCTTCTAACTCCTTCAGCAGATCCTCCTTATCCTGTATGATCTCATCAAAGCGCTCGGCCTGTTCCCGCAGATCCCTCTGCTCCAAGATCTCACCCTGCTCTTTCGTCAGCTCCCACAACTTCTCTACAACTTTCACCTTTTTATTAAGAGAATCTAATAGTGCCATCACATAAACAAATGTTTCTTCCATATACAGCCTCTCCTTCTGTTCTTTGCAAATATCTCTTTGCAGGATAAAAATCCTTCTCCAAGGATATAGATCCTCGGAGAAGGATTAAAAATGTCCTGTCCCTCAGGAAACCACCGTCATCGGCATCTCCTAATTCACATTATTTAAACGCATAACCTCTTTCCAGGTGTCACGCATTGTTCTGATATGCTTCATCGCCTCTTCCATGATCGCCTTATCTTTTTTCATATTTGCTTCTACCAGACGGCGGAACACATAGTCATATACCACATCAAAATCCTTAGCTACCGGATATTTCATATCCAGCGTTGAACGGAATTCTACAATAATATTCTGCACTCTCTTGATATTATTATGTGCCTCTTCTATATTCCCCGCTTCCAGGGCATCCAATGCCTTATTGCCAAAGCGCACTGCCCCGTCATAGAGCATCATGGTCAATCTGGCCGGTGAGGCCGTCTGAACCGAATTTCTCAAATAAGAATCCGCTGCTTTATTTAATGTTGCCATAATCCTTCTCCCATCTTCTGTTGTTCAAATATTGATACGACAGGCCTTGCCATTATTACCTCTGGATTTAAAACGTTTCGTGTGCCGAAACATCTTCTTATCCAAAGAAACCGGTCAGAGAAGCAGACTGAGAATTCATCATAGCCAACGCCTTCTCCATTGCGGTAAACTGCTTATAATAGCGATCCTCCAGATCAGCCAGTTTCGTATCCCACTTTTTAAGATCCTTCTTATAGTCAGACAACTGGGAATTCATTTCCTTGTCATTGTAAAATGTCAATGCACTGCTCAGGGAAGATGACTGCATCTTCTTGCCCAATTCTGTATACAGATTTGAAATAAGTCCCGACATTACCTCTGTCACAATATCCGGGTCAGAATTCAAAAGCGACTCCAATGTATTCTCATCATCTCCATAGACAGTATCATCCTCATCACCCTTGATATGCAACAGACCATATTCCTTATAATCTTTGCCGGTTGTAATGCCGAGATTTGCCAGGGAATATGTCTTTCCGTTGGATGCTGTCACTGTCATGCCAGTGATATTACGCAGTGTCTGTGTCAGACCACCCAATGTGTTATCACGGCGAAGCAGGGAATCCTTGATCTTTGTCTCCCACTTCTCCACCTCATCGTCAGACATCGACTTCTTCTCGTCATCAGACAGCACATCGTATCCTCTGGCGGAATCCGCATAATAATATTTATTAAGCTCCGTCAGGATGGAGTTATACTGATTTACAAAATCC
>CAYYGS010000045.1:0-9043 GCA_964471335.1 uncultured Jutongia sp. | reverse complement strand
AAACTTCTCCTGAATATTTTTTAATCTTCGTGGTTTTAAGTCCCATATCAATAACTTCTCCTGTAAGATTTCCAAAGGTTATGGTATCGCCAACCACAAAATAATTGTCCATTATAATTGTTATTCCACTTACAAAATCCTTAATTGTATCATATACCGCAGAAGTATCATTCGCTACGGTTATTGTTACCGTCTCACCGCCTGTTGTACCAGTCAGTTCCAATGTCAGCCCATTCACCTCAAGCGTCGTACTGCTGCTGGTCAGCGTAGCGCCGTTTAAGCGAACAACGGAATCTGCCGCCTCTACTACTACCATACCGTTAGCAGAATCTGCTTCCTTCACTTCAGAACCATCTACAATGCCCAGCCCCAGCTTTGTCAATGCTTCGCCTGTTGCATCTGCGTTCGTCCCGGCTGCAATCTCATTGACATATCCGTTGAAGGATGTCATAATTGCACTGTCCCTGACTACTCTGCTGTGAATTAATACCGAACCATCATTACTATCAACCAGTCCGTCCTCTACAGCAGCCGTAATCTTATTTTTATATTCATCTGTTGCAATTTCCTTATTTACCTTGTTGTCGATGAGCTTCTCCAGATTTTTCAGGTTTGCAGCATTATCGCCGTCTTTCCACTTATTCGCGTCCTTTAATGCCTTCTCACCGTCTGCGGTAATCACCTTGCTGCCGTCTGCATCATTTACCACAAGATACTGATCGACAAGCGGCTGTCTGATCTCATCCTTATAATAATTGGTAGCTTTTGTCTTGGCATTCGTATCTACCATATCTCTCAATTTCTTTAAAGCAGCCTCTTTATTCTTTTCTGTCGGATCATTCTGCAGTGTGCTAAATATCTTCTGCACTTCTCTCTTCTGCGTTGCTGACATGTTGTCATAGCCAACCGCATTCTTCAACGCTGTCTGTGCCGCATTCTGATCTGCGCTCAGGGTATTTGTCGTAATAGAAAACTTACTGTCCAGGCCACTGTCTGCCGCACTGATAAAGAATCGTCCCTGTTTCGTATCAAGAGAGGCATTGAGTCCGGCATTCTTCAAAGTTGTCAGAAAATCATCAACTGTCGTATACTCATCGACATTCAATGTAACCGTCTTCTTACCGGTTGATACCTGAATCTGCGTTGCACCGTCTGTCCCGATCCCCAGATCTGATAATTTTGTCTTAGTAGAAACGGATTCTGTCACCGTCTCTCCCTCGTCATTTACTTTTGTATAGTCAGACAACTTACCGCTTGTAACATACTGGGCAGCTGCCAGCTTATCAATCTGCAGGGAATAAGAGCCGTTAGCCGTACCTGACTTACAGCTTGCCGTCACCTTGCTTGTATCAGAGCTGGACGCCTTCTTTGTCTTATAGTTCGTCTGCAGACGCATCTTGCTTGCATAATCCGTATAAAAGCTGTACAGCTTTTTATTTAAACCAGACCAAATCGTCTGCTTCCACTCCAGCTTTGTTTTCTTATTTTCTACCTTTGTCCTCTTCGCACGATGTGCCGTCATCATAGCCTCTACAATAGACTCTGTATCGAGCCCGGACTGAAGTCCTGACATTCTAAGTGCCATAATAATCCTTCCTTTCTGTATAAACTTTGAAACATGCTACTTCCGCGGTACAAACAGTTATCTCTTCTCATCTACGATGATACCTGCCAGTTCCCACATCTTCTGAAGCATCTCCAGTGATTTCTCCGGAGGCACCTCGCGAATCAACTCATCTGTATTCTCATCAAACACCTTAATTGATACACGCTTTGTCGGCTCGTCATAGGAGTATTCACATCTCGTCTTCGTCATACGCATCTTCTGATTCGCCTCATACATCACAGATTCAATCGTATTTTGGGACGGTGACTTCTCCTTCATATCCTTTGGATTATCACCATCTCCGCTTAAATTTCCTTTCGACTGTACCTGCTTCGGCTGTACTACAGCGATCTCCTGTTGCCTTACCACCGGCTCTGTTCTTTTTACTGTGTCAAAATCCCCATCCTTGTTCGCTTTAACACTTCCGATTGCCTCAATCATTTACAACACCTCCATGTGTGTGAACTTATCATAATTCGTTGTTCTCTTATCCTTTATATCGGCATTCTTTTCCTTTGCCTTAACTTTCCAGATCTCTCACTTCTTTGTATCTCCAAAAACCTCCTGCAGTGCGGCTAAATCTGCCTGAGCAGCCGCCTTCTTATTCTCTTCCTGTACCTGCAGATAGATCTCTTTCCGGTAGATCGGTACCGATTTAGGGGCGCTGATCCCAAGCTTTACCTGATCTCCCTTGATCTCCAGGAGAGTAATCTCAATATCACTTCCCACTATAATAGACTCATTCTCTTTTCGTGATAATGCCAGCATACCTCTCCCTCCTTTATGAATGCTCTATGATGTAATGTTTAATTTCATAATCCTGGTTTTCCGCTACCAGCTGAACTCCCCTGCGCGTACCAGCATTAATGATCAACGGCGCTTTCATATTGACAGATGTCAGTTTGACATCCTGTGGAACCGTCGCCATCAAAAGCACTACCATATCTTCCTCTCCAAACTCCCCTAATTCTTCCAGCAATCCCTCCTCTACAATCGGGTCATAATCCTCCTTCACCCGCTGGGGATTTACAACGGGAAATGCCAGCGACTGTTCCTGCGTACTCTGCAGCCAGGAGAAAAACGGATGGTCTCCCCCCTCGGAATCATAAAGGATCGTGTAATCCTTATAATCCTCAAAGCCGAATAATCCCGCATCAAAATGAACAATTTTCTGTTCCTCTATATCCACCTCTCCAAAATATCTCGTCTTGATCAGCATGAAAACACCTCCATTTTTATCGTATACTCATTTCTTTTTAAATGTAATCAAGAAGAGTATTGCCTAATATTTTTGAAGTAGACGAGAGCGCATACTGATACAGGTTATCCGCCTGTGTCAGATTTATAAATGCATCTGAAAGGTCAACGTCCTCATTATTCGACAGCTGCTCCTCCGTATCCACTTTCTGGTCTGACAGCTTATCATAGGTAAGCTCTAAACGATCATATCTCGTTCCCAGGGACGCCAGGGAAACATTCAGCTTTTCCTGTGCCCTGTCAACCATCGTCAGCCCCTTGCCAAACGCTTCCGTCATTACTGTTGTACGCAGAGACCGCTCTGTTTCCAGTGAACTTTTCAACTCCTTCAGGGAATCTACTACTGTGCTGCCCTCCGGTTCATTCGCGATCATCTTATTGACCTCAGAGATTCTGTTTTCTATATCATCCACCTCTTCAATCGCCTTCGCCAGATAATCAATCGCACGGTAGATCTCGGTACTGATCGCATCTTTCCCCTGCGTATTAACCGTCATCGTCTGGCTGAAATTAATCTCATAATCTATGTTCTGGCCGCTCGGATCTGCATATTCGATTGTCTTTTTTGACACTGAATTATAACTGCTGCACTCAAAATACAGTTCCGGACGGATATCGCTCTTCTGGAACTTTGTCTTGCAATAATTAATCGAGAAATCTGCCCTGTTCTCCTGAATCTCAGAATAAACAGTTTTTCCCATTAATACCTCACCCGTGTCATACAGGTAGATTACATCATTATCCCCAACCTTGTAGGCATCACCATCTGACGAAGAATATGTCTTTGCCGTATATTCCTTCTCTACAGGAGTTCCGTCTGTATCCTTATACTGGAGCGTCAGCTTCACATAAGGCTCCTCTGTACCACTCGGTGTTGTCCCGTCAGCCTGCATTCCGGAATTAGAACAATCCTTATAGGCAAGCTGTACCTTATATACCGGATCCTTTTTGATCTCATTGAGCATATCCACATAATCCTGCTCAGAAGCTCCTTCTTTGTATTCCACCCTTCCTGTCACGACATTTACCATATCGATGTCGGTATACCCGAATTTCTCGGTAATATCATATGCAAGATGGTCCGTAATCGCACCAAAGAGAAGCGGGGTATCCGTACGGTACCCTGAAAATACATATCTTCCAGAGTAATCGGAATTAGCCTCATCCTCAAAGATGGATGACACAAACTGCTGTAATGTGGAGAGAACAGAATTTCTCTCATCCTGCGCCAAATAGTCATTTGCTCCCTGATCCAGATATCCCTTCATCTGCACCAGCACAGAATTAATATTTTTTAACGCCCCTTCTGTCGTATCCATCCAGGACATTGCATCCTTTACATTTTTTTCAACATATTGCGTGATCTGAGCCATCGTACTGCGATAACGAAGAGATCTCGTCGCTACCGTCGGATCATCTGACGGTCTCTGGATCTTCTTTTCTGATGTAAACTGCTCCTCGTATTTCAGCAGCTTATTTTTAGCAGAGCCGATATGGCTCTTTGCGCTGTTAGAAAGCATTGAATTTGTTACTCTCATCATCTACCCCTCTTTCTATACTCAGACACCGGTTCCATTAATCAGTTTATCAAGCACCTCATTCATAATCGAAAGCACACGGTACTGATAGTGAAGCAGGCTCTGATATTCAATCATATTCTGACCCTCTTCATCCTCATCCACACCACTTTTGGAAAGCCTGCGATTCTCCACCGCTTCCAGGATATCCTCCGAATTGCTCTCGCATGCTTCAATCTTATCACCGTCTACGCCAACCGTAGCAACAATGACCGCTAAGAAAGACTGCGCCGTACCCTGCTTAAACATTGTGTTGTCCTCGCGGAGCGCCGACATATTATGCAGATTATCACTTTTCGCCACACCATCTCCCGCTGTCGTGGAACATGCCAGCATATTGGGATCTCCTAAAATTTCCTTCCCGACTACAGCGTTCAGCGCCGTCATATTGTAGTAGCTTGCCTTTTGTCCCGTCGTAGTATAGGAGGAGAAAGTAAAGATTTCCTTGTCATCTGCCACCCGATAGACCTTCTCGACCAGCTTCTCATCCTCATCAAATACCTCATATAAGCCGTCTTCGCCAGTAACCGCCTTCAGCGTATATCCCTTATCAGCATAATCCGCCTGCGCCTTGCTGTCGAGCACTTTATGTCCGTTCAGATAATAGAAGCCGTCTACCTTGTTGTATAAAAATTCCGTCATATCAAATTCTTCCTGACCGGCAATATCCTTCGCCACAAACAAATCGCAGCCCGGATCTCCATGCAGGTCATATCCGCCGTTTTGTACCTGATTAAACGTGGCAGAAAAGGTTCTGACAAATTCCGTAAGCTGTGCCATATAATATGGAATCCCGCGGAATGCAATAGGATCACCAATCTCCGCATTTGTCTTTTCCCGGTCGATCGCCGTCTGCAAATGTTCCGTATCACCCTTCTGCAGCTTTTCCTTTAATACAAAGGTATATGTATATGTGCCGTCTGCAGACACTTTTACCTCAAAGGACTCGTACTGATAACTATAATTTGATATCTCAATCACACCATCGCTTTCCGGTATATTTAATTTAGAAAGCATTGCCGCATTTGCACTGCTTGTCGCATCCGATACAATGGTCAGGGTAGACTGGCCGTCATAGGCTGCATTTTCCGCTGCAAACTCTGTCAGTGTGGCATGAAAATTCTCTTCATTATTGCCGTCACGCATCTCTAAAAGCCCCTGGAGCCTTCCCCCCAGATTGCCATTACGGATATTAAAGTCCAGCCCCGTGCTCCAGCGGATATCATAAAGCCCTTCGTTATCTGTCTGACAATCCTTTGTTGTCCTTGTAACGATCTGCAGCTGATTGCAAACCGTAGAGTCTACCAGCACTCCATCTCCAATAAAGACAAGAAACTGATTCAGCCCGTTGCCATCTCCCGGCGGCTGCTCAATCACCTCTACATCTACTAATTGTGATAACTCGTCAATCACCGTCGCACGGCGGTCACGCAGGTCGTTCGCCTTGGAACCATATACCTCCAGCGTGTTAATCTGCAATGTCAGAGATGCCACCTGCTTTGCATAGGCATTGATCTTGTCAACCGTACTGTCGATCTCGTTATTGATCTCCTCCTGTGAATCCTTCAGGCTGTTGGCCACCTCCTGGACATAACTCATCAGATTATTTCCACAGCCAATCACCTGCGTACGTATCGTTGTATCATCCACATGCTCTGTCAACGCACTGATCTGCTTAAAGAAGGAGTCCAGGGAATTGCTTACGCCGCCCGATTTCTCATCGATCGCATACAGGCTCTCTCCAATCCCCGCCATATAATGCGCTGTCGTCGTATATTTCCCGTAAACAGCGGCACTCTTGCGATATTTATAATCAAAATACGCATCCCGGCTGCTTGTAATATCATACGCATCTACACCGGCACCAAGCATTCCGTATGAGGTACGCAGGGAAATCGGCACCTTCGCCCTCTGCTCTACCTGCTGCTTGCTGTAACCCTGCGTCTTGGCATTTGCAATATTATGTCCCGTTGTTGTCAATCCCGCATGATATGCATTCATACCGGAAACAGCAATATTTAACCCAAAAAATGTTGATGGCATATTTATCTCTCCTTTTCTTAGTCTGTCGTCTGCTAACCTATCCCAGCCGCTCAATCAGATGCTGCAGCATGGAATCAATCGTTGTAATATATCTGGAAGCGGCATTATACGCATGCTGATACTGCAAAAGGCTTACCAGCTCTTCCTCTGTGGATACGCCTGCCACCTGCTGTCTTTTATCCTCTACACTCTCCGTCAATGACGTCTGGTGATCTGCCATACTCTGCCAAATCTCACCCTGTGTTCCCAGATCCCCGATAAAATTGGCATAATACTGGCTAAAACTATAGGAAGCTAATGTATTCGGATCGAGTACTGCAAACGGCTTACCCCATTTATCCAGAACATCCCTAAAACACTGTTTGTCATAATAATTATAGGCGTCTTCCATCTTCTGATTAGGATTTGCCTTTACCTCCAGCAGAGAATAATCTGCTGCCATATCCGGATTGAGAACCAGCGAACGCAGACTGTACATCCAATCCACATCGCTCGTATCCTCCTCATTATATACATAAAGACTGAAGGTTCCATCACCATTATCTCTGGCAAGAGCAATATCATTTCCGTCCGCATCCTTGCCATAAATCTGCTCATCCAGCGTAATCACCTGATAGCGGTCGATCTGGCTGCGCGCAAACAACTCTGTACCAATCGTTGCTGCATCGTCTGTTCCATAAGGACAATTCAACACGTCAAGAATATGATAGTTTCCATCTTCCAACGTGATATCTTTCCCCTTTATATCCTTGCCGGATACACCGCTCAGCGCAGTTTCTATATTGGGACACAATGCATCATTTATTGTCGTCACAATTCCATGTACCAGCTGATCAAACTGTGCCTGCGTCTTCGTGATAATAGAATTTGCCGTGGTATTGTTGTAGACTTTCAGCTTATCCCGAAAAGTATTCATGGCGATCTTGTACGCCTCATCCGGGTCAGCCGCATCCGCAAAATCCTCCTTCTGTGGCTCGATTGGCATATCAGCATAATCAGCCACCTCCAGCCCTCTGGCTGTCAATATTCCGCGAAGGGATCCCACATCTGTCTTCTTTTGTGAAGAATAAGCTTCCGAGATATCAAATACATTTCCGTATCCGTTATCCATCCAGACTACATTGTACATATCTGACGGAACCATCTTTTCACAGCCCATGTGATAGCTTCTGCCCTCTGCCACAAACAGGGCATTTTCTATGTAAATCTGTACACGTCCATCGGAATCTTCCTGTGATGTATAATTGACATATCCTCCCAGCTGATCCATCAGCAGGTTTCGCATGTCCCGATAATCGTTGGCATGTTCCAGCCCGGCCGCTTCCGACCGGGAGATCTCCAGATTGCACATAGCAATCTTCTCTCCGATTTCATTAATTTTATCCACCTGATCCTTAATCTCTGTATTCAGGCTGATCTGATATGTCTCTAAAGAAGTGTATATATTTTTTGCTGATTCTATAAAGGAATCAGCCGTTGAAATCAGGAGCTGACGGTTCGTAATATCTTCCGGCGCCGTAGAAAGATTCTGAAATGCATTCCAAAGCCCGGTAAGACTATTTTGAAACTGCACACCCTCCAGTTCTCCAAAAATATCCTCGACCTCATGCTGGGTCTCCACCAGTTTCTCATAGAAATTCTGGCGTCCGAACTCCAGCCGGTACTCCGTATCTAAAAATTCATCACGTATCTGACGGATATCGGATACCGCAGTTCCCATACCGATCTGCATTTTCATCCGGCTTCTGCCATATTTATAAAAATTGTAATAGGAGTCCGTCTGAATATTCTGCTGTCTGGTATATCCCGGTGTCTTTGCATTCGACAAATTATGCGCCGTCGTATTCAGGCCGGACTGTGCCGCATGAATACCGGCTACACCGGAATTAAAACTAGTCATCAAGCTCATAATAATCCTCATTTCTGCGCACTTTTTTCGCGTATAACGAATTTGTGTCAAGTGCGCGCAAAGCTAATTTCATTAGCTTACACAAATCCCGCGTGTGAAAAATTAATCTTTCTATAATGAATCAGAAATGGTTATAAATAAAAACACGGCTGTCACCTGACGCATCCAAAATAGTATTTTGGATCGGATCAGCTCATGCTGATCCGAAATAATTACTGCTTTGCATCAAAGGCCCCCGGCCCCATATCGACACTATAGTTGCTAGATGCATTGCGATTGTAATTATTGCTCCCCGGCGACATCCGTGTGCTTTGGATAAAATTCATGTTAAATTCTACCATCTCTAGGGAATTTTCAATCAATTGTTTGTTTTTTTCGTTGGCCTCAACCAATTGTTTCATAACGAGACGTAAAGAGTCATGAAGCTCACTGAGTTTCCTTTTCTCTCCCGGCTGCTTTGCCATGAGTTTTGCCAACGTAGTGAGATCCAATTCCTTTGGATCCTTATTCAAGACAGTACCCATATTGGCAATCACTTTTTCTCGCTTCTGATCAATGGCATATACCCGATCCAACAAGATCTGCTCTTCCTCTGTCACCCGTCGAAGTTCTTCCAGATCACCTTTCACCAATATCTCTGTCTTTCTCCTT
>CAYYGS010000044.1:0-12897 GCA_964471335.1 uncultured Jutongia sp. | reverse complement strand
GTCCAATGTTCCCAACCGTTATGTTTTTCTGTTGATATTCTTATTGGCAGCGCTTGCGTATGATGCGCTTGACACCTTACAGAGCCTTACGCGGCGGAAGATGGCATCTGTCACAGGTTTGGCTGTTCTGGCAGTGGGGCTTGTTTATCAGTATGGGGAAAATGTTACAACAATAGCGGTTTGTTCCACCCTTTTCCTGATTGCTGTCTATGCGGTGATGCATCAGACAGGCTCTGATAGATGGAGAGGTGCCGGAATTTACCGTCGTGTGCTTGTGGGGGTGATGCTGGCAGAGCTGGCAGCCAATATGGTATTTCTGGCGTTACGGCTTCCGTCAGAGACACAGCAGGATGTGGCAGGAGATTATCAGGCACATGCCGAAATGGTGGTTCAACATCTGTGGGAGGATGGTAGCTTTTGCAGGGGATGTTATGTGAAGGACTATCTGTATAATGAAGGAGAACTCTACAATATGGGGTCAAACAGCATGTTCAATTCCTTCGTGTCGATGAACCAGTTAAGGCTGCAGGCGGACTATGGATTTTACTGGGCGAATAATAATATGTATGCGAGATCGATATCCAATCCCTTTGGGCTTTCGCTGGCGGCAGACCGTTATCTCTTTTTGTCAGAGGCGATGCGGCAGCCTGTATATGATATCGGAAGATACCATTATCTGGGCCATTATAATGGATATTATATTTACGAAAATCCGGATGCCCTGTCGCTTGGCATCTATGCACCAAAGAGTCTGGCAGGGCTGTCGGCTGAGATTCTGGATGACACGGCGCTTTACCAAAATGTGATGGCGATGGTATATGGCGGCAAGGAGAAGAATATGATAGAAAAGGCGGCTGAGATTTACTATGATCTGGAAGCGGACGAGCCGAATAGCTTTTATTTTTATACTGAGGACGGAAAGCGGCTGAAGCAGGAGGAACTTCAAGAAAATCAGGAGAAATTTACAAATCGGGAAATATATATGCATATCGCCTTCCATGCGCCAAAGGGAAAAATGGCCTATCTCTATACGGATGGCTTCTATGCCCTGGGTGAGGGGACGGGAGAGGAGATGCAGTCTGTGGATGTTGCCTTTTGCGGCAATCTGATTTCCACCAGATATGAAGTGATGGCATTTAATGAGGAGGTATACCGCGACGCGGTGGATGAAATGAAAAAGAATCAGCTGGAGGATGTCGCCGTGCAGAATGACACGATTGCCGGGACGACAGACTATGCGAAAGACGGATATACCTCTTATTCAGTGGCATACAGCAGGGACTGGAAGGCGTATGTGGACGGGGAAGAGGTTGAAGTGGAATGTCCGACGGAGGCTGGAATTTTTGTGAGGACACCTGCCGGAAAGCATACAGTTGAACTTCGGTTTGTACCATACGGACTGCGCACGGGCAAGGTGGTCAGCCTGCTCTTTTTCTGCGGGGCCTTCCTGGGATGGCAGTTGGAAAGACAAAAGCGGAAAGTGGGGCAGAAGAAGCTGTAATTTTGTTAAAAATATATAAACTTTTTCTTGAAAAAATGTGAATTATGACGGGATGATTTTGGGAAAAAAGATTGAAAATCCATGATAAGTGTAGTATAATGAAAATACTACAAAAACGTCAGAGGGGTGACGGGAAAGAAAAGGGTGATAGCTTGGCAGCATTTATTTATGTCGCGGTAGATGCCAGCGGCAAGCAGAAAAAAGGTACGATTGAGGCCGCAAACGAAGCGGCAGCAAGGAATTCCCTGAAGTCGCAGGGGTTGATTCCGACGGAGGTGAAGCTTCCAGGTGCACTGGACAAGGAGATTAGCTTTAGCTTCGGCAAGAAGGTGAAATCAAAGGACTTATCCATCTTCTGTAAACAGTTTCAGAGTATTCTTCACGCGGGTGTTACGGTAATTCAGGCATTGCAGATGATCACTGACCAGGTGGAGAATAAGCATTTAAAAAAGGCGCTTGACAATAGCCGTATTTTGGTGGAGAAGGGCGAGAGCCTGGCAGATGCCATGAGGGCGCAGGAAGGAATCTTTCCAGATATCCTGTTAAACATGGTTGAGGCGGGTGAGGCGTCAGGTAGTCTGGAGACATCCTTTGAACGTATGTCTACTCAGTTCGAGAAGGATACGAAGACGTCGAGCATGATTAAGCAGGCGATGATTTATCCCTGTGTGCTGATTGTCGTAATCATCGGCGTTGTGATCCTGATGCTTACATATGTAATTCCGCAGTTTAAGGAAACGCTGGAAGGGGCAGGTACTACTTTGCCGACAATTACGGTTGTCGTGATGAACATGAGTAATGCCTTATTAAAATGGTGGTGGCTGGTTCTCGGAGTTCTGGTTGCTGTCATATTTACATTCCGAACGTGGGCGAAAACGGAGAGTGGTGCGATTGTGATCGGGCGTACTCTTTTGAAGATACCGCTTGTAGGTGATCTGATTATCAAGTCTGCATCTGCCAGCCTGGCGCGTACACTCAGTACGCTGATGGCGTCCGGTATCCCGATGGTAAATGCGATCGAGATTGTGGCTAAGATCATGAGTAACCGGATTGTGCAGAGAGTGTTAAAGGATGCGAGGGATGAGGTGGAGAGAGGTACACCGCTGTCCCAGCCGTTGAGTGAATCAGGTGTGTTCCCGCCGCTTCTGTACAATATGGCGGCGATCGGGGAAGAGACTGGTAACATGGAGGAAATGCTGGAGCATGCAGCTGATTTTTATGAGGAAGAAGTGGAGGCTGCGACACAGGCGATTACGACAGTTATGGAGCCGTTGATTATTGTAATTATGGCAGCGATCGTTGCTCCGATTATGATGGCAATCATGATGCCAATGCTTTCAATCTACTCCGCAGCAGAGAATTCATAAAACTGAAGCGGATTGAGCAGGTCTTTTGGCCGTGCCAAGAACGGTCTTTAGATAAATAAATAATAAAAAAAGAAAGGAAGATTAAATTATGAAAAAAGCAATTAGAAATTATCTTGCAAAGTTACAGGAGAATGAGAAGAAAGGTTTCTCTTTGGTAGAGTTGATCATCGTTATGGCTATCATGGCTATCCTGGTAGGCGTTGTTGCAAGTCAGGTTATTCCGTACATGGAGAAGTCACGTCAGTCTAAGGATCAGCAGGTACTCAGTGCACTGTTGACAGATATTAACTCAGCAATCGCACAGAGTGGTGAGGCTTGCAGCGGTGGAGACAAGGCTCTTAGCGATCTTGCTTCTGTTACAAATGCAAAGACTGTAGATGAGCTGCTTGAGCTTCGTCCGCAGTACAGTGGTAGCCAAATGTCAGCTGTTGCTACAGACCTTGAGAAGACACTGAAGTCTAAGGCTGCAACTGGTGCTAAGATTTGGGTTTCTGTAGATGCAACGACAGGTGAGACAATCGTTTACGCAAAGGGAACCAATATCCCGACATCTGGCAACCTGCCGAAGAACGCAAAGATGATTGCAAGAACCAACGAGAAATAATAAGGAATGAACCTTGTTTTTGACTGGAGTTCTTTGCTTGAGCTTAGTTAGGAGTTTGAATCATGCCGGACGCAGCGTACTACGTAGTTTTGTACATAATGATATTCCTTTTCGGGATTACGATTGGAAGCTTTCTGAATGTGTGTATCTATCGGATTCCGCTGAAGGAGGAGGTGGCGGTGACGCCGTCTCACTGTATGAGCTGCGGGTATCGGCTGCAATGGTATGATTTGATTCCGTTATTTAGTTTTCTTTTTCTAAGGGGCAGATGCAGGAAGTGCCATACGAAGTTATCACTTCAGTATCCCTTAGTGGAAGGATTGAATGGAGCATTATATGTAACTGTTTTCTTGGCGAACGGTTGGAATGCTGTCAGCATCGTATACTGCCTCCTGACATCCGCCCTTATTGTTTTAAGTGTCATTGACTTTCGTACGATGGAGATTCCCGATGGATTAAATCTGTTTATTTTGTTTTTGGGGATTGCCGGTACAGTGATTGACAGGGCAAATTGGAAAGAGCATTTGTTGGGATTTGCTGTGGTTGGTGGATTCCTGTTGCTTCTGTATCTCGTGACTGTTGGACGGGGAATCGGCGGCGGAGATGTGAAGCTGATGTTTGGTGTCGGTTTGCTCCTGGGTCTGAAGGAAGGTATAGCCGCATTCTTTCTGGGATGTGTTCTGGGTTCTGTGATTCATCTGATTCGGATGAAGGTCAGCGGAGCGGAGCATCGCCTTGCTTTAGGACCGTATTTGTCTATGGGGATCTGGATCACAATGTTGTGGGGCAGATATGCAATAGACTGGTATTTAGGTGTTCTGCATTTGTAGGATACAAGACATTTTATTCAAAAGATGGCAGTAATTTTGCTGTCACAGAGAGTTTAACTGCGGGCTGTGAAACGGCAGCGTTAGGCTCGGTTTGCGATATGTGCAGAGTTGAATTTTGTGTGATGCAAAAATATTGAGACAGGGAGGAAAAGTACGATATGGCGAAACATGTACTTAGTATTGAGATTGGTCGTCAGGTGACGAAAATTGTTGAGATTGATTATAAGAAGAAGAATCCGCATGTATACCGTGCGGTGACATTTGCAACACCGGAGGATGTAATTGAGGACGGTGTAATTCGTGATAAGGATACACTGGCAGTAGCCTTCCGAAATGAGTTGGCAGAAGCGGGCATGAGTGAAAAGAATGTGGTATTTTCTATAGCTTCCAGTAAGATTGCCACGCGTGAGGTGACGCTGCCTAACGTAAAGGAGAATAAGATTGGTGCATTGGTGCATGCCACGGCGCAGGAGTATTTTCCGATTGACTTGAATGAGTATACACTTGCATTTTCCCTCTTGGAAACGATCAAGGAAGGAAAAGATACTTCATATAAGGTATTGCTTCTGGCGGCGCCGGATGACCTGGTAGACAATTATTATAATTTTGCAAATGAGATGGGATTCAATATTCAGGCATTGGATTATTTTGGAAATGGTTCTATGCAGGTGTTGAAAAAGGAACTGGTGCTGGACTATTGTGTCTGCCTTCAGATCAGTGGAAATACTACGATGGTAAATATTATGAATGAGGGTCAGCAGCTGATGCAGCGTACGATTCCTATGGGTATTTTCAATGTGGCAGAGGCTATGGTGGTTAGCCCGGAATGTATGTATGAGGATATGGATACTGCCTGTGATGCCCTCTGCCGTGATCGTCTTGTATGTTCGAGTCTTGATTATAACGGACTCGAGGGAGAGGGACCTGGGGGCGCCCGTGTGACACAGGAACAGTGGAATCAGGTAGAGGCCAGCAAATCTGCACGTAAGATTGTGACAGATTCTATAGGAGAGATTCTTTTGAGTGTGCTTCGTGTATTGGATTTCTTCCGTTCGAAATATCAGGGCGTAGATATCTCCAGTATTTATATTACGGGTATGGGCTGTAAGGTGGCAGGGATTGATGAGCTCTTCACAAATGAGCTTCATATTCCGACCAATCGGATGGAGCGTTTGGTAAATGTATCCTTCCCACGTCATTTTAACGAGGGTCTTTACAACCAGACAGAATATATTGCGGTTGTTGGTGCTGCAATGAACCCGGTTGAATTTAAGTCAAAGCATGAGGCGAGCAAGGGAAGCGGTTCAGAATCCTTGCAGGCAGCGCAGCTTGTATTTGGTTTGTCAGTTGTATGTACGATCGGCATGCTTGCGTTTGCTTTTATTACATATAACTCAGCAAAACAGGAGAACGATGATTTAGTGGCGAGAAAGGATTCTCTTGCGTATGTAAATGATGTCTACAATGAGAATATAAGTATAAAAAATGTATATGATCAGATAAATGGAATTTACAGTGCTACACAGACGTACAATGAGAATTTATCTAGTTTGTTAAAGGACTTGGAGGATGGGCTTCCTACGACGATGACGGTAAGTTATTTTAACTCTACGCAGACGGGAATCAATATGACAATTACTTCCAAGACAGATATCTCGATTGCGAGGATGCTGATGAATCTGGAGAAGATTAATGTGCTGACAAATCTGAATATTCCGTCAGTAGCAACAGCTGAGACGGAGGAAGGTACTGTGGAATATAATTTCTCTATTACAGCGGATTATGTGGCAGTGCCGACAGAAGAGACAGAGGGTGCAGCCGATACAGCGACAACAGATACAGATGCAGCAGCCGATACGCAGGCAACGGAGTAAAGAGATTCGGAATGGAGGGTTATTATGGAAAAAAAGAAAATGTCCAATCGGGACAAAATGGTTTTATTTATAATTGGAGCAATTGCTCTGGTGGCATGTGCATATTTCTTTGGCTTTCAGAAGTTGAATGAGAAGAAGGCGACGATTACAGCAGAAAACCAGACGTTGCGTGAAGAGGTGTCGCGTTTAGAGAATATGCAGGCTTCAATAGAGAATGTTCAGCTGGAGACGAAGAATGTGCAGAAGGATATTATAGAGAAATTAGAGCAATTTCCTTCGGAGGTAAGGACGCAGAATGCAATTTATTATCTGAACAGGATGAGTAATGCAGAAAGCGGGATTCCGAACGTGTCAATCGTGTCGGAGGCCTATAGCATGAATAATCTTTTCTATCAGCCGGGAGGTGTGATAGATGGAGAGACTGTTGTTGCGGCAGAGGGAGAGGCAGCACCTGCAGCACAGGAGGAGACTCCGGCACAGAAAGTTACACAAGATACACCGGTTTCTGATATTGTATCAGCATCTGCCAATTATTATGGATATCGTTCTGATATTAATGTGGCATTTACAACGCCATATGAATCACTGAAGGAAGTCATCAATTATATTAATAAGTCAGAGGACAGAATGACGATTACGGATGTCTCAGCAACGAGATCTGAAGAAACAAACGAGTTGACATGTAATATGAATCTTAGTATGTATTCGATTTCCGGTACCGGTGAGGAATATAAGCAGCCGGAGATTAAGAATAATGATGCCGGTGTCGATAATATTTTTAGAAACTAGTTAATCCTATGCAACTGCTGCATCGTTGATGCAGGGGTTGCATAGTGCGTGTAAGGAATTTTTATGTTTTATGGTTAGGCAGATACTGCAGGAGAGCGGTAGAAAATAGCTTAGATTAAGAGGTGAAGTATATGGAGAGGATGAGATTGCATATGGAGAAAGGGAAGAGGGATACGCGAGGTTTTACCTTGATTGAGGTAATTATAACCATTGCCATCCTTGCCGTGGTTACAGTACCGCTTTTAAGTTATTTTAGTGATGCGGCAAGACATAATGCGGAAAGTCGCAAAAAGCAGAATGCAGTGGTGGAGGCACAGGATATTTTAGAGAGTTTTAAAAACACGCCGTATTCTTTGGATGACAGCAGTGTTGTTGTGTCTGCCGCGCCGGAATGGTCAATTAAAACGCCGGCGAGTACTGCAGGAGCGCCATATACTTTAAAGCAGACGGTGACAGTGGATAAAAGTACATTTGATGTGGAGGCAAAGATTTCACCGGTTTCCATGGTACAGCCGAACTCTACAGAACTGCCGACAGCGACGGATCTGAATTATGAGAAGACGATGATCGGTTCTATGGATTCAACGAAGGATGTACTCGTTTCGGAACATGGACAGACAAAAAAGATTGCTGCGGCATATTTTTCCGGAAAGTACACAGAGGCAAAGGGAAGTACAAAACCAATTGCTCAGTTTGAGAAGGGGCTGGATTGTACGATCCATGTTGTCTTGAATCCGACCCCGGCTCCAGCGGCAAGTGTTGCTCATCTGGCGACACACGGGGCACTCGCTATACCATCGGCAAATCCTGATGATGTAGTGGTAAAGGTAACTTATGAATATAAAAGTAACAGTGCAATGCCGGGAGATGGACAGTCATTCCTGAACGGTGTAACGTATACCGAGGATGTAAAAGCGGCTGCAATCAAGAAGACAGAGCTGAATAATATTTTTCTCTTCTACGATCCCTTAAACGGTCATGATACTGTGCTTTTCTCTAAAGGGGGCGGCGATATCAGCCAGATTGCGGATGAGCAGATTAAAGTCTTCCTTGTGGCGCAGAGTTCAATACCATATGATGCGTCGATTACTCCGGCGGCAGGGTATTCAATGAGGCCGAATTTATACAGCATTCAGGTGGGTTGCAATGATTTGGAATTAATCAAGAAATTTAAGAAAAATGGGTTGTATTGTAATCTGTCAAATAAAAAGCATGGTGAGATGATTGGTTCTACACCGCCTTCCGGATTTACCGCAATGGACAGTTTGGCGGCGTATGATTCTTCTGGCAATTATACATTAGTGGATCAGGAGTATACCAACCGTGTGGCAGATATTGAGGTGGTAGTCTATAAAGATGGGAAAGAATACACCAGAGTGACAGGCTCGAAGGTGCAGAATTGACAGAGGAAGGAGGAAGATCATGAAACGGTTGTGGAAGGATAAGCGCGGTTCATCGCTTGCGATGGTATTGATTACTATGACATTTGTTACGATGCTTGCGATGACAATTATTGCAATGACAATTACAAACATACGGCTGAAGGAAACACAGAAGCGTTCACAGGGGAATTTCTATAATACAGATAGTATTTTAGACACGATTTCTGCTGGTATTGAAAATGAATCTTCGAAGATCTCGGCAGATGCTTATGCGAATGCATTATCAGAATATAATGCTTCTCTGACTTCGGCAAATCAGTCGTTGGATAGAAAGTATGCCAGTTCCTATATGGCAGGCATGGTGGATGCGTTAGTCGGGACACAGGGCAGTTATACAGTGGGTGTGACCTCTTATTACTATTCAGATTCTGTGCTGCTGTCATATCTTGATGCGAATGAACAGCAGAACTACATTAAACACACAAGTGGCGACAATATTTTAACGGTGGAAGAGGACAGCCTGATTTTAAAAAATGTGTCTGTTTACAAAGAAGAGAATACATTGGAGACAACGATTAAGACGGATATTCGTATTGACATACCGTCAGTAAGTGCAGAGGTGCAGTCAGAATATTTGTCTTATGCGATGATTGCAGATGATCAGATACGTGCAAATAGTGTATTGTCTCCGGCTAATGTACAGGGTAGCGTATATGCCGGTACGGTAAATCGTTATAAGAATGATGCGGATTCAGACTGTGAGGAGGGAATTATTATCCAGTCTAACAGCAAACTTAATATCTCCGCAGAAAATATTATCACTCGTGGAGATGTAGCTGTGAAGGACTGCAGTTCTCTGGCGATTGTGGGAAGCGCTGCTGCAGAAGCAGGTCTTTGGGCAGAAAATATTTTGACATATTCCCAGAATTCTACAGCTGGCAATATATTGGAGATTAATGGTAAAGCATATATTGCAGACGATATGGAAATTAAGGGAAGCAATGACAGTGTGGCGCTTCGGGGACAATATATCGGTTATAATTATTCCGATGATTATTCCAGTCCGACAGCAACACCGGTGACAGCACCGGATCAGGCACAGTTCAGCAGTGCGATATCAATTAACGGAACGGGTGACAAGATTGACTTGTCAGGACTGAAAAATCTCTTCCTGGCAGGACGTTCTTTCATTTCCAAGAAGGTAAATTTAAATGAGACACGTTCTGATAACCCGGATATTAAGCTGGGTGAGTCTTTGACGGTTAAGGCGAGCCAGTTGGCATACCTGGTTCCATCGAAACTCAGCAGTGCCAATGCAACAGATTCTTTTGTATGGACAATGGGCGATATGCAGGCAAAGAAGAATGCGAGTGGTTCGGCGATTAGCTATTCTGCGCCAAGTTCCCTGCCGGCAAGAGTGACAGTGAGGGATTTTTCGGGCAACACGACAGAGTGGTTCTTCTTTGAGATTGATGGTACAGAATATGCCTTTGACTGTGAGGGATTTCAGGATTATCTCCTGGAGGGTTGTAACAATAAGGCAGCGATTGCTGCCAGAATGAAGTTGCTGCAGAGATTGAATCAGAAGCAGCCGTTGGTAATGTATCGACGCAGCGGTGTTGCGAACCAGTTGGAGGCGGCAAGTTATTTCTATCTCAATTTTGCAACTGACAAGGATTCTGCAGAGTTTTATAAGGCATTTGCAGACAGCGACAGTGCATTAAAGGTGATTTACGACAGCGTGAATAATCAGTATGTGGATGTGAGCAGTGTAGATTCCAGCAGATATGGTATTAAACTGGAGGATGGAAGCGGTAATATGCCATTTATCCTTTCCTCTGGTAATATTTTATACAATGCGGCGGTTGACAAGACAAATCTGAGTGTCCTTTTCAAAAACGATGATGTGGCGCCTGGCAATGCGTTGGGAGAGCTGGCGGTAAACAGCAATATCATCTATATGTCAAAAGAGCTTGCTTTGATTGATGATTTTGATGAGGCAAAGGACCTGAAGGATGGAGGAAAGAAGGTATATCGCCTGAAGAATGACAGGAATTACAAGATTAGCCAGACAGTTGATGGCAATCTGAAGGATGTATGTTATTCTAAGTCAGGTATTGACTATGCCAATCCGGATACGGTGGTAAGGACCAATCTTTTTGATCGGTTGGTAGACCGCAAGAGTCTTCCGACTGGCAACACACCGAAGAGCTTCTCAAATGGGGCGAAGGCTTATGTACAAAAAGGGAATGTATCTTGGGATGTGGCTGGAAAGGGATTGATTATTACAGAAGGAAATGTAAATATTACAGCAAATTTCACTGGCTTGATCATTGCCGGCGGTGATATTAATATTACAGGCGGTGGTGGAATTACAATCCAGTCTGATGAGAAGATGGTCAAGGAGATACTGGATGAAGATAAGAATGGTGCCGGAGAGATTTATAATCTCCTGAGTAAATATTTTAGAAAATCAGTAGATGCTACGATTGGCGGCGGAGAGATTAATGCTACAGGCAATGTGAACTATGAGAACTGGAAGAAGAACTGATTCTGGATTCGGAGGTGATTACAATGAAAAGTTTACGGGATCAAAGAGGTTTTTCGCTCGTTGAGTTGATTATTGTCATGGGAATCATGGGAATACTTGCCGGGGCTATGGTGGGAACCATGGGATATCTGAATTCCGGCCGTACCAAGAAAGCGTCAAATAAGTTGGATACAAAGCTGGATTATATTCAGTCAGAGACAATGACAAGAGAAGGAAATACCTTTTTGTATCTTTATGTAAAGTCGGATGGTGTTTATACATGTATTCTGAACGAAAAGGTCAGCGGTACAGCCGGTGGTTTTACGAGCAGAAGCGAATTGAATAACTATCCCGGCCTGGAGAATGCAGAAGGCAAGTTGTGTGACAGCAAGGTAGATATTATCAGTTCCAAGAGCGGAACTTCGGGTTCCTCTTTGACGTTAGATACAAATAATATGTTAAAGATCGGTTATTCCAAGAGTACGGGGGCATTTACGTACAGTAATGATGGTGATCCGGTTCATACAGATTTTTATGATAATATTGAATTGTCAGGAAAAGAGACTTTTAAGATCAAACTGGTTCAAAAGACAGGTAAACATTTTATTTCCAAGGCTTAGCAGGGGGGTGATAATCTTGAGATGGAGAGATAAACGGGGATATACCTTAGTAGAAATGATTATCGCTATGGCGATTATGGCAATTATCGGGCTTGCAGTGGCAATGTTGATGAGACATGGAACCAATAGTTTTACTTATGCAAAGTCTGAGCTTGATCTGCAGATGGAGTCGCAAACCCTGATGGCACAGATGAATACGATGATCCAGGAAGCAAATTATGCGGAATATGATGCGGCAAACAAGGTGTTGCTGCTATATCAGACAGAAGAACAGCATATGCCGGGACCATCGGGCAGTGCACCTGGAACGAATGTTATCGTTTCCAAGACGGTGACGGATATGAAGCTGATTAAGCTCGATACATCGCGTAATCATTTGTATTTAGGAGAGTATGATCACAATGTCCTGAAGCCGGCTAGTGGTGGAGCATTAACATATTCTGACGATGAGCTTTTTGCCGAGTATGTTGAGGATTTTAGTGCAGTAGTAGAGGGGAATAAGGTAACAGTTACACTGCAAATGAAGAGTGGCAGAAGAACATATTCTGTCGATGTAACAACGAAAATCAGGAACAAGGTAGTAGCTCCTCCTGCATCCGGGGCTGCAATCATTTGACGGTTGTCTGGTGTAGGCAATGACTGACACACGATGCAGCAATAGGTCTGTGAAAGGAGGCTGTATATTGATGAAAAGAGTATGGAGAAATTTATCGAAAGGAAAAAGGATTGCCGGATTGGTGTTCTGTGTCTCGCAGTGGTAGTAGGCTATTTTGGCTACCATCGTCTGACGGCGAGAGCAGATGGCGAGAAGCCGTATTATTATAACTGGAATACCTGGACAGAGGATACGCCAAGCAAGGACTGGGATTTGTCACAGCAGGCCGGATCGGAAAAGAACCCGTTTGTGGTGATGGAGATCGTTCCGTATGCGGGTAATGCGCTCTTTGGCATTCAGACGGAAAATTGTGAAACCTTTGAGATGGATAATGAGGTAAGGGGCAACATTTTTTATACAAATGGTGATATCGGAGCAGTACTGGGTACACTTTTTGAGGATGAATATCAGAGAGCTCTCGAGGTAGACTATAAGGGAAATGAGACGGAATTTCGTAAAAGGTATTCAGAATATTTCCTTCCGGCTTCTGATCTGGGAGTGACGAAAGAATATTCTGCGATTGGATATTATGAAAAAGTAGCACCGGGAACGGGCGATTTTATCTATACAGGACAGACATATGAGGATAGCGCCTCTCATGTATCAACGATTCCGATTAAGACAAAGGTAAATGGCGTTGAGCAGACGGTAGAGAAAGTATATCGTCCGAAGTTTGAGAAGGTAGGTAAGAACCAGGGAGACTGGAAATGGGAGAGTATGGGATATTATCCAGGAGAAAGTGTCT
>CAYYGS010000043.1:0-13084 GCA_964471335.1 uncultured Jutongia sp. | reverse complement strand
TGCGTTCCCATGATGTGCCGGATATGTCCCTATCCATAATAGAGATTCCTGAAACAGCATGCTGTGTCCGCAATTTTCTGCTAACAATGAACCAAGCTGACATCTACACTTCACAACATATCACATCATTTCCATATGCCTGCGCGGTATCAATGCTCCGATATCCCACATCAATTGCTTCCAATACACAACGCTCCGTTTCCTCCGGTGGTGTCTGATACACTCCATAACCCAGTTTCGGCATCTTTACCCCATTACTTAAAGTTACATATTCCATCGTTACATCCTTCCTTTCCTTTTGATTTCTTATTTTACAGTTTACAACCAGACATAAAAAAAGTACAATAAGAATATTGAAATTCAGATTTCAGAAAATGAATAGTGAGGAGATGTTGAATATGTTAAATCTGTTAGAACTAGAGCAACTTGTCGTCTTTGCCGACTGCGGAAGACTGTCAAAAGCTGCCGAAAATCTGCATATCTCTCAACCAACGATTACAAGAACCATGCAGCATCTGGAAGATACCTTTGGTGTCCCCCTGTTCTGCCGTAGCAAAAATCATATTTCACTGAATGAAACCGGATGGAAAGCAGTTGAATATGCGAGACAGCTCTTAAAAAATGCGGAACAGACACTACAGAATGTCCGTGACTTTGACAAAAAACTGCATACAATCACTGTCAGTTCCTGTGCGCCTGCTCCTTTATGGTGCTTACTTCCTGCCCTGACTTCTGAATTTCCTGACATGACAGTGTCTTCTTCCATAAAGAATAACATGGCTGTCCTGAATGATTTAGAATCCGGTCACTGCCTGACCGATTTTCGCTGGACGAACTGATCCGTGAATCTGCCATGCCCTGTTTTACCACGAATCTCTCCGATCAAATCAATGAGATTCCGGAAAACCGCATTCGAATCCCTATTGCAGATCCAGATGCAAGTGTCACATACCATGCAGTCTTTCACCAAAATGATAATCCATATAAAACTGTCTTTACTAATCTTATTAATAATGTAATATTACACCTAAAGTAACCCTTACACATTTTTGTGATTATTTTATCTACTTGACTCCTTTGAATCAAGACACTCTGCCATGCGAATCGATCATTCTCCCCTTCGGACAGAATCGATGATATTATTTATTTGACGTATTCCTAATTGTCTCATTTTATTGCTTACAAAATCCTCGGATAAAATATTAAAACCAAAGGATCCCAATCCATCTTGATTATATTTTTCTGTATCTACAGAAACAAATACCTTTTTAGGAAAATGATTTAATGCCTCCGCGACTGTGTTTATCTGCGGCTTTGTTAATTTCGTCTGATTGACATTTCCCCTATTTCTATTTATTTGAAGACTATATATCTTATTAACGAACCTTTTTGTTTTACTGTTATCCAAATTTAATATATTACAGTACTCCACCTTCGTTGAAAAAGTACATGTTTGACCTTTAAAACACTCCTTGAGATGGTTCTTATATCTGCCTTCAAAATCCGTATATTTCTCTTCACATTCATATGACCATGGCACGACATTTGTAAAATTATCCAAACCTCCATATTCACGCTTTAGTAAATGTCCTCCTATAACTTTACCATCAAATAATAAATTCGCGAGCGTAGAAACAGGCGGATCTTCTCGATTGGCTCCCTGATTTGTTATATTTCCACTTGCATCAATATTTAATATATGCTCATTTGTATACGCTCTCATTCGTTGTATGCAGGCATTATTCACCGTTTTATGATGAAGACAATTACCCGTCTTCATCTGCGTCACCTTCTCCCCCATTCGGTCTGCCTCGCATTCCAGGGCAGGGTCATCATTTACAGCCATACCCTCCACCCGCACAGTGGGACGAACCCGCCCCTGCATCTGTTGCACAACATGCCACGCCTCATGCGGCAGATATCGTTCCTGCCCTGGTGACAAATGAATCTCCGTTCCCTGTGTGTAAGCCAGTGCATGCAATTGTACCGGTTTGGTTGAATTGCGATATACCCTGACATCATCCATACTGTAACCTGACAACCTCTCAACATTGCTCTTCAACTGATCCGTAAGCCCAGTCTGATTTGTCTTCTTTGCTGTATTTTTTTGTGATTTCTTTAATATATCGTACATACCTTCTCCTTTAATCTCTTAACTTGCAAAAAACTCCTATATCTTATAGATTGACCACATTGAAATCCCTCCAAAATTCAAATTTCAATACATAATAACTTATCAGCTACATATAATATGTATGAGGTGTTTTTCATGAAACATTTAAAACGATATACAATAATTGGAATAATTTTTGTTCTAATTACAGGAACACTTGCGCATTTTCTATATGGCTGGACCAAAAACAATCCTATCATCGGACTTTTTACGCCAATTAATGAATCAATCTGGGAACACATGAAACTGTTATTCTTCCCAATGCTGCTATACTCGCTTATATTGATTATAAAATTCCAAAAAAAATACTCATGTATTGCTTCTGCTTTAAGCTTTGGAATTTTAATGGGTGCAATTCTAATCCCGCTTTTTTACTATACTTATACTTCCATCCTTGGTAAAAATATTTTTATTTTGGATATTAGTACGTTCCTTTTGAGCATTATGATCGCCTTTTGGCTTTCCTACAAACTAACACTGTCCCGCAGACTAAAACCTTGCACCTCCTTGCTTTGTATTTTGGTGTGTGTTCTTTTTGTCTGCTTTTTAGTATTCACCTACCGTCCTCCAGATACTATTATTTTTCAAGATCCCACAATTCAAAAAAAGATGTAATTATATAACTATTAAAGTCTGTTTAAAAGTGACTTCATATCTTCTACCGATATTCCATTTTCCACTGTCGGCCTGCGAATTACCACCGGTATGACTCCCGTCTGCTCTGCTGCCGCCAGCTTCTCCGGAAATCCCCCCTCCCTTCCGGTATCTTTCGTCAGTAAATATTTTGCATGGATCCGCTTTAGCTGCTCCACGTTTTGTTCAACCGAAAAGGGCCCCGTCTCACAAATCAGCTGCCCTGTCCCAAATCCACACTCCTTTGCCAGACTGACAGACGGCTCGACCGGCAGGATCCTTGCGATCAGTCTCTCCTCCGCCTCAGGAAAATCACGAAAGAACTTCAATTCCTTACTACCGGTCGTAATCAGCACGACTCCGTCCTGTTCTGCCAGATAACGAACAGCCTCCTCCGGCGTGTCCACACAAACCACCTGTTCCAAATACGGGACACTTTCACGAACCACCCTGTATACAGATATTCCCAACTGGGAACAGGCGGCAGAAATATTCTCCGTCACCTCCGTCGCATAAGGATGCGTTGCATCGATCACAAACCGCACATCGGTCTCCTGCAAAAAGCTTTTCATCTGCTCCGCATCCATCCGTCCCACGAGAATATCACAATAGGATAACGCCTCCCCCAGCACACGTTTCCCATATTCCGTCGCCACACACACCACCGATGGAATATGGGAGGCCTCCAACTGCGCTGTCAGCTGCCTGCCCTCTGTCGTCCCGCCGAAAAGTACGATTTTCTTCCTCTGTCCTGCATCCATACTGCCGTCCCTCATCTCTCCCCATCAATTACATGACGCCAACCGCTACTGTAATTCCCTCTCCCACATGCTTCGGAATGATAATCCGACGGCTGCCGCCTGCTATTACACTCCTTTCGCACACATTATCCACACCAGTTACCCCGCGCACAAATTCAGAACAGGTAAACTCTCCCTCCTGCGCCGCCAGCACTTCTGCCGAAAATGTCTCTAACGGAATCTTCCACCTATCTGCCAAAGCAAGGATCGCCTCCTCGTCCCGTTTTCGGTCGATCGTGGTGATCTTAATGAGGGACCGCTGATCTAACGCCTGTTGCTGCAGAACCTCCTGTACCACAGCCTGCAGCCTGTCACTCTCTACGCCTCTCCGGCATCCGATTCCCAAAATAAACCGTCTCGGGATCAGCTGCAGGACTGTAACCTGATCCGAAATCTCCTCACGAAAGGGAGAAATCAAAATTCCCGCATTCTGCCCGGAAAATTCCTCCACAAAGGGAAGCTGCCTGTCTCCCATAAGAAAGGCTTCCTCTTGGTCATCTTGCACTCCCGAAGCCTTTCCCGGGTAAAATGTCTGTCTGTCCCAAAAACAGGACATACCTGTTTTTTCAGCACACTCTCCGCAAAATTTCTCTTGCTGTCTGACACAGACCTCCACCGTATGACCGGCAAGTATTTCAACAGAAATTTTCTTCGCCCTGTGCAAATCGTCCACAGCCATATCATATTTTCTCGCATAATCATCAACCGCAAATCTGTGATGGACATCCGTGGCTGTCGTAATCACCGGCATCCCTCCTGTTGCCAGGGCGCACAGACCAGCCAGTTCATTAGCGCCCCCCAAATGGCCGGACAGGATCGGAATCGCAAATTGTCCCGTCTCATCCACAACTACCACCGGTGAATCCGTCTCTTTGGAATGGACGAAGGGACTGATCAAACGCACGGCAATTCCCGCGGCACAGACAAACACCAGTCCCCCCTTCCTCTCAAAGGCATCCTGCACCAGAGAATCCGCTTTGGCAAAAGAGAGGAAGCCCTCCGCTTTGTATTTTTCATAAAGATATCCCCGACAGGCAAAGCCCTCCACACGCAGACTCCGTATCAATCTCTCTGCCGTCTCCGCACCTTGCTCACTATAGGTAATTACCACGAGTTCTCGCCACATCACAACCCCCCTGCTCATCAAACGCTTCCCTCAGAGATCATTCCAAATCTCTATCCAAATCATTGACCGTCGCCTGTTCCCAGGCAAATTCAAAACCGAAACTCCTTATCATACAATCTGGAAAGCTCATAATCCTGTCCCAGAAAATCTCCAACCGTAATCAATGCCGTTCTGTCAATCCCCTCCTGCCTTGCCCGCCCGGCAATCTCCGCCAGAGGACATCGAATGATCTTCTCCTCCTTCCAGGTAGCCTTATAAACGATTGCCGCTGGCGTATCCGGCCGATAGCCTCCCGCGATCAGTTCCTCCGTCAGGCTTTCGAGCATCGATGCACTCAGAAAGATAACCATCGTAGACCCGTGAGCGGCAAGTTCGCGGATACTCTCCCGCTCCACTCCGGGCGTTCTTCCCGCCATCCTTGTAATAATGACAGTCTGAGATACCCCTGGCAGAGTATATTCAGCTTTGAGAGCCGCTGCCGCACCACAAAAGGAACTCACGCCGGGGCAGACCTCATAGGAAATTCCAAGCTCAGCCAATCTGTCCATCTGCTCCCGGATCGCACCATAGATACACGGATCTCCGGTATGAAGACGCACTGCATCCCATCCCTTTTTCCACGCCCGTTCCAGCTGCTCAATGATCTGATCCAGATGCATCTTGGAGCTGTCATATATCTCACAATTTTCCTTCGTATACTGAAGCAATTCCGGGTTCACGAGAGAACCCGCATAAATCACCATGTCCGCCCGTTCCAACAGTTGCTTTCCCCTGAGTGTAATCAAATCCACAGCTCCACTGCCTGCCCCCACAAAATAAACCATATCTGCCGCCTTTCTCCATTCATCCCGGTACAACGAATATTTAGTAAAACAAAAAATTTGCTTATGAACTTCGCATACAATCCAACAGCTTTTCATTCTCCTTCCTCGACCTCACAGCCACGCGGTAATCTCCCGGCCCAAGTCCCCTGAAACCGCGACAGTCCCGGATCAGGATCCCCTGCTCCAGCAGCCGCTCTCCCAGCCCATCCGGCCCCTCAAAGAAAAGAAAATTCGCCTGGGAAGGATATACGGAAAATGCATGACGTTCCAATCCCTCCTGTAAATAACATCGCTCCTTCTCAATCAGGACAGCCGTCTCTCGAACAAATTTCTCCTGATCAAGGGCAGCAATCCCCGCCATCTGTGCCGGAATCGACACACTCCATGGCTGCCTGCACTCCCTCATTTTTTCCAGCAGCTCCGCATTTCCCGACACGGCATAACCCAGACGGAGACCTGCGAGCGAGAACATCTTCGTAAACGATCGAAGCACCAGAAGACCCTCTCCTGCTTCCTGCCAGAAATCCTGTTTCATCAGGGAATCCCTCTCCCCCTCCGGCACAAAGTCAAGAAAGCATTCATCCATCACCAGCAGGATTCCATAACGCTGGCAACGCTCCACAATTTCCCGCAAAAGCCCTCCTTCAATCCGGCCGCCCGTCGGATTATTGGGGGAACACAGAAAAGCCGCATCCACATCCTCCGTCAATTCTTCCAAATATCTCTTCGTCAGGACAAATCTGTTCGCCCTGCGAAGCCCGTGGTATCTGATCTCCGTAGAAAATACACGGAGCGCCTGCTCATATTCCTGAAATGACGGCGTCACCAGGAGAGCACATCCGGGGCGTAGCGCCGCCGCCAGCTGAAAGAGCAGATCTGCCGCCCCATTACCGCAAATGACATTTTCTATTCCGCAGTGATGCTTCTCTGCCAGCCTCCCACACAACTCGGCGCAGGCATAATCCGGATAATGGGACAGAAGAGGGATACTGTCCCGTATTGCGGACACCACCTCTTCCGGAGGAGGCAGAGGATTAATATTTGCCGAAAAGTCAATAACATTCGGATGTCGGTAAATATCGCCTCCATGAACATATTTCATCAATCTCTCCCCTTCCGCAACAGTGGATATGATCACTCTGTAATCAATCTCCATCCCTGCTTTTTTCTGTTTCTCCGTTCTGGTTTTGTCTGCCCATCGTTATGATATACACAGGATTTTGGGCAATCATCAGATGGGAATCTCCCATTTCCTTCTCCCGTGATACCGACAGTTGGACAATATCGATATGCCTGCCATCTTCCCCGCGTACAAGCCGCATCACCTCCGAAAGTGTATCCAGAGAGACTACGCTGATCACAATTCGGCAGTCCGGATTCTTCTCATGAATCGATGAAAGTATTTCACGAAGCTGACCGCCGCTCCCCCCGATAAATACATGCGTCGGCGCAGGCAGCTCTGACAAAGCCTCCGGCGCTTCCCCATGAATCACCAACACATTATCCGCCAGGAATTTTTTCTGATTCTGCCAGATCAGATCACATCCCTCTGCCTGTCTCTCAATCGCATAAATCTGTGCCTTCGGATGCCAGAGCGCCGCCTGTATACCGACCGATCCCGTCCCAGCTCCCATATCATAGAAAATACTGCTATCATCAAGTGCCAGCTTTGACAAGATCACGGAGCGCACCTCCGATTTCGTCATCGGCACTCTTCCACGGATCCATTCATCATCCGAAATCCCACAGCCCACCCGGCACATCGGCTGTGGGTTCTTAATGACAAGTGTCAACAGGGCATCAAATGTCTGTTCCGCTATTTGGTCTGCCCTCCCCTGTACGATACGCTCTGCGTCATATCCCAGCCGCTCCCCCACATATAAGGTAACATGATCCATCCCATATTTCATCAATCTCTGACAGATCCTGTGCAGATCCTTCTCTCCTCCCAGAAGCCAAAAGGTGTATCGATGATCTCTGATCCTTGCCACGATCGGAGTCTCTGATCCCTTGCCGTGCACACTGCACAGCTCCATATCCTCCCAGGACATTCCCAATCTCGCACACATCGCCGCAACAGAAGAGATTCCCGGTATCAGGCGAAGTTCAAAATCCTTCAGTTCCTCCATGAGTCCCTTCGCCCCACTGTAAAAGCCCACATCTCCGGATAGGAGAATACAGGCACGACTCCACTCCGTATTCTTTCGCAAATATTCTCCGATCTCCTGCGGCCGGTATGATACAAATCTCCGATGCTCTCCCGGCGGAAGCACCTCTAACATCCTCTCCGCACCAACAAATAAATCACACTCCGTCAGGATTTTCCTCGCTTCTCCCGTCATTCCGGCGGCACACCCCGTCCCGATTCCGACCAGAAAGATCTGCCGCTCCTCCGTATTTTCCGAGGCTGTCTCTTTTGCGATCACCAGCGAATAATAGCCAGCCCCCTCCTCTATCTCCTCCGCGGAATAATATTTTCTCTCCCCCTCCATTCCGCAGTTTTCCACCATGCAGACAGTATGGTCACTCTGCCGCAAAATCTCCCGCAGACGGCTCATATTCCTGCCCGCCTTCATAAATACCTTCGTTCCAGAAAGCGCAAGAGCATCTTCTATTCCAGTCCCGGCAGGAATAATATGGAGTTGCTGCGACCGCTCCGCCAGAGAGATCTGCAGGCTTGCCGCCGCCGCACAAAAAGAAGGAATACCGCTGACGATTTCTGTTGCATAACCTCTATCCTCCACTCTTTGATGCAGATACATATAGGTAGCATAAATCGTAGGATCTCCCAGTGTCAGAAAAGCAATGTCCTGTCCCATATTCAGGACAGCTTCCAGCTCCTGTGCACCCTTTTCATGACACCTTTCCAGTTCCTTCTCATCCCTTGTCATCGGCAGATAGATTCCCAGACATTCCTTCTCCCCCAGTTCCACTGCCGCAGACGCGATCCGATATGCCACACTCTCAGACATGCCGCTCCCGTCAGGACGAGCAGAGGGAACAGCAATCACAGGACATTTCTCAATGACCTGCACCGCCCTTCGCGTCATCAGCATCGGATCTCCCGGGCCGACACCGACCCCATATAATTTTCCCCTCATATTATCCTCATTTCTGCGCTGCCATCAACGTCTCAAATTTCTCCCGCATTTCAGAATCTCTGCCACCAGCGAGACGACGGTCGGCTGCTTTGCGGCGGCAGTCTCCATCCCATATTCCGCCGCCACGTCTGCCGTCTGCTTTCCAATACATACTGCCTGATATTTTGTCCAATCAACCGTTTCGCCCAGTGCCCTATGCGCATTTTCCACGAAACATCTCACAGTAGAACCGCTGGTAAAGGTCAAAAGCAGCCCCTCCGGCCGAAGCAGTTCCCGATATATCAGATCACAGGTGATCTCCTCTGGTACCGTTTCATACAGCGGCATCTCCTCTACAGTAATCCCCCTGCTCTCCAGCTCCCGGATCAGTTCCGGATTCCCCTGCTTTGCTCGCGGAAGCAGCACACTCACAGCCTCTCCTGTTTGGTATGACTCCCGCAGTTTCTCTCCCAATTCTCTGCCAAGGGCGGCCCCATGATAGACGGAAGGGATAAAATCTACCATCACACCTCTGTCCTCCAAAGCCCTCGCGGTGCCCGGACCAAGCGCGGCGAGCCGTACGCCTGCCAGCCTCCGAATATCATATTTCCAACGTCTGCAGCAGTCAAAAAAGAGTTCGACTCCCTTTGGACTCGTAAACGCAATCCACTGTCCACTCCCGCACTGATCCAAACGGCCACAGAATGCCTCTTCGTCCACGAGCAGATTCATCCTCACAGAGGGCAAGCCAATCACCTGTGCTCCCAGTTCCCACAGCCTGTCCATAAGCTCCTGCGCGCGCTCCCGCGGCCTTGTCACCACGACACGGATACTATCAAGTTCCCTCTGCTCTCTCCAGGAAAGACTCTCTGCCAGTGCACACACATGTCCCACTATGATGACAGCAGGCATCAGATCCAAGTCGCCAGACACCTCCTGCGGCAAGTCAGACAAAGTTGAGATAATATTTCTCTGTTCTGCCACTGTCCCATGGGACACAACAGCCGCCGGCAGATCGGGCGGCATCCCGGCCTGTAAAAGCCCCTCACAGATCTCAGAAAGCGCAGACACCCCCATCAAAAAGACAAGTGTCCCTTCCAACCGGCTGAGTGTTTCAAAATTGAGCGACAACACCTCCCCCTTTTTCCGGTGTCCGGTAATGATATGTACGGATGATGCATACTCGCGATGCGTCACCGGGATTCCTGCATATGCAGGCACAGCCAACGCCGATGAAATCCCCGGAACAATCTCACAGGGGATATTCTCCCGGCAAAGAGCCTCCAATTCCTCTCCACCTCTCCCAAACAAGAAAGGATCTCCTCCCTTTAACCGCACGACTCTTTTTCCCTCTCTTGCTCTGTCAATCAGAATCTCCTGAATCTCTGACTGAGACATCGAGTGGTGTCCCTGTCTCTTACCGGCGTAGATCATCTCTGCTCCTCTCGGAATCTGCATCAGGACGCCGCTTCCCACCAGCGCATCATATACTATGGTCTCTGCCCGTTGTAATGCTCTGCGTCCCCGAATGGTCAGAAGTTCGCCTTCCCCCGGACCGGCTCCCACCAGCCAAACCTTTCCGATACTCATAATCCTCCCCTTTTCCACACTAGTCCCACATGTCACGCATTCTGCGGTTCAAATTTCCCTATATTTCTCCTGCAGCTTTTCTGCCAGCCTTCTTCCCAGTTCCTCCGGCTGATCCGGAGTTCCCTGACAGTCTGCCCTCACATATTGCCCTGTCTCTGCCTCTGCAAACATACCAGCCACCTGCAGTACTCCCTTCTGCAGCCTTGCAAAAGCTGCCACTGGTGCGGTACAGTCCCCAGCCAGTTCACGAATCACTGCCCGCTCACATCGGGCAGCCAGCTCCGATTTCACACAATGAAATCCCTTCAGACATCGGCTGTCATCTGCCGCCCGACCCTGTACCGCCAGGATTCCCTGCCCGGCGCTGGGAATCATCTCCTCCTCCGTAAAATACCGGCTGATCCTTTCCGTCAGCCCCAGTCTTTTTAAACCGGCAGCCGCTAATATAAGCCCGCTGTAGTTTCCCTCGTCCAGCTTGCGAAGTCTCGTAATCACATTTCCCCGTACACTCTCAAATCGCATCTCCGGAAAAATCCTGCCAACCTGCAGGACACGGCGGCGGCTCGAAGAACCGATCGGCTTATCCCTGTCAAGCTCATGGACTCCCTTTGGAAGCACGAGTACATCTCTGGCATCCTCTCTGGCAGAATATGCGAGAATCGGCAGTTCATCCGGCATAGCGGCCGGAACATCCTTCAGACTGTGTACAGCAAAATCAATCTCCCCCTCCCGCAGCGCCTGTTCCAGCTCCTGTATAAAAAGCCCCTTTCCGCCGATCCTTTCTAATGGCTTATGTAAGATCCTGTCACCCTTTGTCTTCATGGTAACCACCTCGGCAGGAATATTCTGCTTCTCAAAATAGTGCAGGAGCTGCTCTGCCTGAACGACAGCCAGCCTGCTCTCCCTGCTCCCGATTTTAATTGTCCGCATTCTCCGATCCTTTCCGTGAATCAACATCATATAGCTTCTTCATCTCATCAATACATTGCCGGAATGTCTCCACATCTACACCGTCTCGGATGGAGAATAACAGCTTATTTACCACCTTTGCTACTGCCTGTTCTATCGCAGTCCCTATGACCTCATATTGATCCGGCGCCGCTCTGCGGATCGGTTTTCCCACACGTGCCGCCGCATCCCTTGCAGCTGCCCGGCTTAACTCCAGCATCAACGGAACGGCATCACGCGACTCATACCACACAATATACTCCTGAATATTTTTCCCGATTCTCTCCTGAATCTGACGGACCGCCTCCACGGTCTCCTCCGACAGGGCATCCACCTGAAAATAATCCATATCCAGCCGTCTGATCCCCTCCAGCTCATCCAGTTCCATCTCCATATCTCTCGGCACAGCCAGATCTACGAAGACCACACCGTCCTGATATGATGTTTTCCGTAGCTCGTCCGCCCGAATCGTCGTATTGGGACTGGCCGTCGCAGAAAACACAAAATCACATTGCGGGATATATTCATATCGCCTCCCATAGTCAATCCTGTCTACGCCCGGAGGAATCTCAACAATCCCACTCCGATACTGGCGAACCGTAACCGTCACATCGGCTTCCCGATCCCGCAAAAGCTCGGCCGTAAGCTTTCCCATCGCTCCGTTTCCAATCACCAGACAACGCCTTCCCGCAAAGGAATATCCCTCTTCCTCCAGCCTGCAGACAGCCGCCAGCGGCGCAGAGGAATTCCCATTTGGGATCACCGTCTGCGAACGCACCTCCTTGCCCGCCGTGACAGCCATGCGAAATAAGACCTCCAATTCCGTATTACTGCAATAATATTGTCTCGACAAGTCAATCGATTCCCTGATCTGGGTCAGGATCTGATCCTCCCCCAGAATCTGAGACTTGAGCCCTGCAGCCAATTCAAAAAGATATTCTACGGCATCCGCACCCCGGCAATACTCCAGATAAGCAGAATACTCTGCATACGAAATATCCTTCACATCACACAAAAGCTTTCCCACATCGACAGAGATATCACTCTGTCTGGAAACCCAGAACTGCGTCCGATTGCAAGTCGCAACCACCACACACCCCAGAATTCCCTCCTGCCGCCGAATTCTCTGCAGCGCTTCCACCATCTGGCTTTTCGTAAAACTAAATCTTTGTCTGACTGTAATGTCTGCCCGATTATAATCAATTCCGGCCATTTCTATTGTTATATTCATGTAATTCCCCTGTGTCATATATTTTTTGAAAGCGCCGCAGACTGAGATAGAGGCATAATTTATTTTTTAATTTTTATCTTCTTTTTCTTTCCCCAATCTCCGTATACTATTTTCCCATTTCTCTCCGTATATGCACGTACACGGAAATAATATGTTTTCTTCTTTTTCAGGCTCTTTACCATCGCCCTGATATTCTTGAAGGACTTTATTTTCTTTCCTTTCATAGAAGACTTCGTGGCATATGCTACCTGATACCCTGTGGCACCGGAAACCTTCTCAGAAAGGATAATTTTCACCTTTTTCCCTTTTATATTTTTCAACTTCTTAATTACAGGCTTACCCGGTTTCTCTGACTCCACCGTGGATTGCGGCGTCCTCGTCTGTTCCGGTTTCAACGCAGTATCCGAATTTCCTGTCTGACCCGGCTCTGCCGTCTGCCCCGGTTTCAACACGGTATTCGAATTCCCTGTCTGACCCGGCTCTGCCGTTTGTCCCGGTTTCAGCGTAGATTCCGGATTCCCTGTCTGACCCGGCCCTGCCGTTTGCCCCGGTTTCAGCGTGGTTTCCGGATTCCCTGTCTGACCCGGCCCTGCCGTTTGCCCCGGTTTCAGCGTGGTTTCCGGGTTCCCTGTCTGACCCGGCTCTGCCGTTTGTCCCGGTTTCAGCGTAGATTCCGGAT
>CAYYGS010000042.1:0-13173 GCA_964471335.1 uncultured Jutongia sp. | reverse complement strand
GTCTCGTTTCTCGTAGCCGGAGAAGCATTCGGATCTGCAGACCCTGCCGGCACATTAGTCGCTGTCACCATCTCATCTACAACAGTAACATTTACCAAAACAAAATTGGTACGATCAGAACCACCATCTTTGCCATCATAGAACACCTGAACCTGATATGTGTCCGCCGGTCCTTTAGAGATCGCCTTATTCAAGATATCAAGCGATGTCGGATGAATTTTAATGTTCTCCAGGGTAATCTTATTGTCAACATCATTGACTACGTCCTTTACCGCTACATCTGCCATTTCCATAAATGCATCTTCCGTGAGAGTATCACTTCCCACCTTCACGATAAAGTCATTTGCCGTCAGGTTAATTCCATCCTTCAGATCATTCACAGATTCCATTTTCGGATCTGTTGGTGTCCTTTGATCCGTTGCTGCCTTATCACGCACCCCTGCATGAACAGTTACTTTATGTTCCACACCTTTCGGATCCGTCCAGCTATATGTCACAGGATATCCGGTTCCTTTCTTTCCCTGAATACCACATTCCACCAGCTTAATCTCATTCGGATCAATTGTGTTGCCATCTACCATACCGGTAGGGCTGGCAAACGCTGTGACAACCTCCTCCCATACAGCCCATGTATCCGGATCCTTCTCCCGATTCTTATACGCCTCCTCAATTGCCTTTGCCTGCTCCAGGCTGACATCAAAATTATCTGCACCAAGTCCGCTCTTCTTGTCGTCCTCTCCATTGATACGAGTCACGACATCTGATACAAGGACACGGGACGTCTTAATATTTCGTCCTTCTGCAATTGCCTCATCATCATCTGTTTCATACGTATATGGCAATTTATATTTTCCACTACCATTATTCTTAATTCTGTCCAAAAGACCGTCATGCGGCGAAATCTTGTTATTACTCCAGCCAAGTACCGTATTATCATCAATTACTACAGTAACATCACCGAGCTCTTTCGCCCTGTCTGCCTCCAAATTCTGTGCCTCAGCATATGTCAGCATAAAATTCTCTGTTGTCATGTAGAATTTATTCTTGGCATCCGGCTCTGTTACAGTCACTGTTACGATCGTTGACGTTCCATTCTTAGGATCTGTCACACGTACCGGTATCTTTCCGGGCTCTTCCTTCTCGATTGCCTTATTCAATTTCTCCAGATCAGACGGATTGACTATAACGTCATCCTCATCTGCCGGATCGCCGCCAATCGTAATCTGCGCCTTCTCAATAAACTTTTCCGGTGTCAACGTATTTTCAGGGCCGGATGGTACCGTAAAGTCCTTTGCCACCAGCTTCGCATCTGAATCAGCCAGCACCTCTGCTGTCACCGTCACCTCTCTGCCCCAGTAGGTAAACGTCACATCGTAAGTCCCGACCTTTGCCTCAATCTTCCCGGCATCCACGGAAATCTGTGCCTGATCTACTGCCTTTCCGTCATTGACAGCCGCTGCATCGGCCAGCGTACGGATCATTTTCCTTGATGCATCACTGGAAGGATTTTTTACGATTTGCTCTGCCTGTTCCATCGTCAGCTTAAAGTTATTTGCTCCCAGGTCGATCTTTGCACCATTGTCACCCGTTCCGCTGTCTACTTCATCCTTTATCTGGACAGTAATCGTCTTATCAGGTGCTTTATCCCCGTCAGAGGTATCATCCTTGAATGTGATCGTAATCTTCTTCGGATCATCCTCCTCCTTCTGCTTTTTCAACTCATCCAGTATCTTATCCGGATCTTTTACAGAAACCTTCTCCGGATCTCCCGGATCCTTGTCATCTTCCACGCGCTTTGCATCTGACTTCTCTTTAATAAGATCCTCTATCGTGTCATCTGTCACATCATCGAGCTCATCCCGCCCAATCAGGATATCATCTGCTATAATCAGCGGATACTCAACGACATGTACTGTCACGATCATATCTTCTTTCAGGCCATTCTTCTCGCCCGTCACTTTGACCTTATAATCGCCCGGCTTATTGTTCTTGATCGCATCATTCAGTGCATCATATGTCTTTTGATCTACAGTAATCGTCGCCTTCGATCCATCCGGAGCCGTCGCTGTCACATCAGCCTTTTGGATAAATTCATCCTTAGACTTCAATACATTCTCCGGCTTTGCCTGTACCGTAAAGTCATTCCCCGTCACCACGATAGTCGTCGTCTCGGAACCATCATCCTTGACAGCCACATTCACTGTAACTGTCTTTCCATTATATTCGAAAGTAACGGTATCCGTATAGCCATCCGTCTTTTTCGCCTGAATGCCACAATCCTTAATCGTGATCTTACTCTGATCTATGATCGTACCGTCCTCTTCTGCAGCCACCTTCGAAAGATACTTGATCAAAGCCGCCTGTTGTGCCCACTTTGAGGCAGATGACCCTTTATTCTGCCATGCATCCTGGATCGCTTTGGCCTGCTCCAGCGTCACCTCAAAATGATTAGCACCGATACTGATATCTGTATCATTTCCCGGATCATCCGGATCTGCAGGATAATCCTCAACCACATCTAACACTGTTACTTTAACCGTCTTGCTGACCTTCTCCTCTGTCTCAGGATCTGTATAGGTGAATGGCAGATCATACTGGCCATTATCCCCCTTTTTCAGTTCTTTCAGAACATCCGGATCTGCCTTGATCGCATCATCATCAGACGGAACCTCATCTCCATGGCTGTCAGATGCAGTCACTCCCGCCTCTTTCTTTGCCTGATCTCCTGTCAGATCATCGACATCATCCTTCGAAACTAAAAATCCGTGTGCCGTCAGCGTCGGTTTTACCTTCACCGGCGTTGTGGTCGGTTTCGTGGTCGGCTTCGTAGTCGGTTTCGTGGTCGGCTTCGGAGCCGCCTTCACCGTCACCGTCACAACGTCTTTCGTACCATTTTTAGGATCTTCTATACGAACCGGTATCTTTTTAGTATCTTCGTTCTCGATTGCCTGGTTCAACTCCGCAAGGTCTGACTCATTAATCACAATGTCACTCGTTGTAGCCGGAACACCGCCAATCGTAATCTCTGCCTTCTTTATAAATTCCTCTTCATCTAATGTATTCTCTTTACCGGCTGTTACCTCAAAATCTTTTGATTCCAGCGTTGCATCGGGATCTGCATTCACTGTCGCTTCCACGACAACTTCCTGACCCCAGTAAGTAAATGTCACGGGATACTTGCCCACTTGCGCCTTGATCTGATCTGGTTGTACGGCGATCTGCGCCTGCTCTACTGCCTTTCCGTCATTAATTGCCACAGCATCGGCCAGCTTGCGCAACAAACTCCTAGACTCATCGCTGTCCGGATTTTTTACGATTTGCTCTGCCTGTTTCATCGTCAGCGTAAAGTTATTTGCTCCCAGGTCGATTTTTGCACCATCGTCACCCGTTCCGCTGTCAACTTTATCCTTTATCTGAACAGTAATCGTCTTATCCGGTGCTGTTGGATCATCTCCGCCAGGGGTCGTATCCTGGAATGTGATTGTAATCTTCTCCGGATTCTCCTCCTCCTTCTGCTTTTTCAGATCATCCAGTACCTTATCCGGATCTTTTACATCAACCTTATTCGGATCTCCTGGCTTATTTTCCTCTTTCACAAGCTTTGCATCTGACTTATCTTTAATAAGATCCTCTGTCACATCATCAAGTTCATCCCGCCCAATCAGAATATCATTTGCTGTAATCAGCGGATATTCGACAACATGCACGGTAACATAGGTAAACGCTTCCAGACCGTCCTTCTCTCCGGTGACCTTGACCTTATAATCTCCCGGCTTATTTTCCTGAATCGCCTTATTCAGTGCATCATAAGTTTTCTGATCTACAATAATATCTGCTTTCGATCCATCCGAAGCCGTCGCTGTCACATCAGCCTTTTTGATAAATTCATCCTTAGACTTCAATACATTCCCGGGTCCCATCCGTACCGTAAAGTCATTGGCCGTCACCACGACCGTTGTCGTTTCAGAACCATCGTCCTTCACAGACACGTCCACCGTGACTTCCTTCCCTTTATATACAAACGTAACCTGATCCTTGGCATCGCCCTCTGTCTTCCTGGCCTGAATGCCACAATCCTTAACCGTGATCCCGGCAGGATCTATGATCTCACCATCTTCTACTGCGGTCGCATTGGCAAGGATTTTGAGCAGTGTTTCCTGATCCTTCCATTGTCCTGCTGCACTCTCTTTATTCTTCCATGCCTCTACTATCGTCTTGGCCTGGTTCAATGTCACCTCAAAGTGATTCGCTCCAAGCGTGATTTTTGCATCGTCCCCTTCTGCCACGGGAGTCACCTTATCCAATACCGTAGCCTGAACCGTCTCGCTGATCTCTTTTCCGGTATCAGGATCTTCAAAGGTAAACGGCAGATCATATTCCCCGTTTCCCTTCTTCTTCATCTCATCTATTACATCAGGATCAGCCGTGATGGCATCACTGTCAAACGGAACTTTGTCTCCTGCACTGTCAACAGCTGATGCCTCTGCCCGCTTCTTTGCATCCTCATCCGTCAAGCCTTTCACATCCTCTGCGGAGATCAAAAAGCCGTGTACCTCCAGCACCGGATCCTTCTTTGTGGATGTCGGAGCCGGTGTCGAATCATCTGTCGCTACAACGTCCTTTTCACCTGTTACAGACGGTGTTGTTTCCTCTTCCGTCGTCTTATTGGCGCCTGTCACATCATCTAATGTATATGGGCTGAATTCTATGATATAGCCCTTCATGCCATATCCGTTTCGCGTTACATTATAAGGAGAATAATCATTCCAGTTTTCTCTCTCATATCCATACTCTAACGCATACTCTGCCTTATATGTGATCCTCTGATCCGAAACATTTACGTTATTATTCGGCTCACCAAGATTCCAGTCATTATACATGCCATTCACAGGTCTCGGCTCATTCTCTCCATCTCCCCAATAGGCATTTCCCTGGGAATTCGTCTGGTAAAAGGCCTGCCCGGCCTCCGGGCCGCACATCCAGTACCACTTTCTCGCCGGATCTGTATACGTATCTCCATACTGTCCACCAGGATTTAAGGAATCATCCGGAATTTCAGCCGCATCAAACTTAAAATTAGCCTTGATCGCATCGTTCGGCGTATACGTCCTCGCACCGCCGATCCACGCCTGAATATCTCCTCCAAACGCATGGAACAGATAATCCTCCTCGTTTGGCTCCGTGATCGTTGCCAGATATCCATGCAGACCGTTTTTCGTTGCCTGCTTCGCCAATTTGTATGCATCGTACCATGTTGCCCTGTCCTTAACCGGCAATGCTGCATCCTTAAACTCTACATGGCGATAATAATGCACGGTGCCCCCGACAGCCATTGCTATCTCATCATCATTGAGATTCACCTCATTTGCTGCCACAGACACTTGCTGCATTGTATCTGCACTCACCCCGTTGCGGTGAAAGATCAGGCTCCTCAGGAATTTCGTCACCTGCTCCTCCGTAATATCTGCTCCGCTGACACTGAGTGATGTCATATTTTTACCTTTTATAGCAGTAACTTTATCCTTACCATCGTCCACTATGGATATGTACGCCGTGTCACCGTCTGCTGTCCTTTCAACACCCTGTACATCCCTCTTCCTGCCTTCAAAGCTATAATCATCATTTAACGTAAAATAACCGCCATTATTCACGGAAATACAAAAAAGCCTCTTTGCTTTCTTATTCCCGAAATTGGCTGTTGCATCCCGAAAGGTATATTCCTCCCGGCTTGAGTCGGTCCAATAGATTGAACCCATTTCAATCGTATTGGATGCCTTGGCAGCCTTCGCGGCCTTTGCCACTCCGCCCTGTATGGGTATCCCGCCCAATACCAGGGCAAATGCCAATAATAACGATAATGCTCTCTTCATGACGCATTCCTCCCCATTTAAACTTTTTACGTTGTAACCAGTACTATACTTTGACTTATATCATATCAAATTGCTTATCAAACGTCAATCATTTCATTGACTAAAAAAGCCGAAAATTCCTACCCTGCAATAATAAAATTCTAAAAACACCAATTGTCAAACCAATTCATTAATATATAACGTCTTTTGTGCCAGAAAGATCTCTGCCACCTGACCGACCGTATATGACATGTCCGGCTTCCGCGCCGTTCTCTCTACCATATTTCCCCGGTCATCCTGTTCCCGAAAAGTAATAGTCCAGCTGCCATTATTTCCCTCGATCAGATCATCCCTCACCTCCAGGCAGACGCATTCTTTCCACTGTGGCGGCCTTTTTACCCATTTTAAGAATTCCTCGATACACACAATCCGTGCCATGATCACGCAACGTCTCTCCTCCGATTCTATCGCAAGTCTTATCCTGTCCTTCTGTCGGCATCCGTTCCCCTGTCTATCCATTCCCGGCCAGAAACATGTCTCATCCAGACAGACACGCTCCTCTCCTAAATACTGACACAGAAGCCTGATATTTTCATTCTCAAGACCGGATTCTGATATCAGCTCCACAACCTCTTCCTGCACCTCTTCCTCAGACTCTGATAAATATTGCGCATATCCCGTAATCCGCCCCTCCTGTCCCAAAATCAGGACATCTCCTCCGCATGCCTGGGCCTCCTTTGCATGTTCCGCAAAGTAAGACTCACCTCGTTCCGTATACACCGAAAATTTCTCAGAAAGACACCGCCTGACAAAGCGGATCAGATCCCTTTTTTCCCCGTCAGCCGCCTCCGCATACGGTATCACCCTGCCAAAGTCACTCCCCTTCCCTTTACACCCTACAATGCGTCGTATAGTCTGATACACCGGCACAAAATCATATGGCAGATACAATTCCTCCGCTGCGGGCATCAGATATGTCCACGGCTCCCCTCGCCGGTACATCAAATGCATGGCTTCCAACAGGAGGCGGCCCATATATCCTCTCCTCCTCATGTCCTCCTTCGTACACACCCCCACAATATAATGAAGACAGAATCGTCTTCCCTCCCACAGTATCTTATACGGATTTAAATGGAGCATCGACAAAATCTCATCCTCTCGACACAGCAGAAGTACAAGATTTTCTTTCCATTTGTATCTCTCGTAATAGTCCATATAGGCATCACTGTCCCCAAAAATCTTCTGCCACAACAGGCGGCATTGATCACACCATTCCTGCTTTTCCTCTGCATGGGATAGCAGCCTGATCCCCCTTGTCTGATCTCCTGAATCCAGTTCCTGCTTCACTGCCCTTCCCTCCTGCACCCTGAAGTTTAATGACCATTTAACATCTCGTATATTAGCTTTGTTGTCCGTTCCGTCGACTTTCCATCCAGACTGTCCAGAAAGAAATGACAAAAGTCCGCATAGCGGTCTGTCTCACCGCCCTCAAATGCCCGTCTGATTCCTCCTGCCAGTTCCTCTTTCCGCTGCACAATCTCTCCGGGGGCAAAGGACTCAAAATCAAAATAGAGATCCCTCTCCCGTAGATACTCCTCCAAATCAAAAGCATAGAAAAGCATCGGGATCCGCAGCAGTGCCGCCTCAAAAATCACAGAACTGTAATCTGTAACCAGCACAGACGTCACAAACAAAAGATCATTTACATTCTCCTCCTCTGACACATCCAGCACCCGGTCAGAATGCTCCGGCCTGACTGCAAGCCTGTCCTTTACGAACGGATGATTTTTTATGATAAGGATCACGTCATCTGACATCTCGTCCATCAAAGTATCCACGGGGAATCTCTCCATTGGATAATATGCCGTCTTATTGCCGCTTCCACGGAAGGTAGGAGCAAATAATACAACCTTTTTATCCCGTAGCACAGGATATTTCGCAAAGAGTCTGTTACGTGTCTGTTCACCATATGCGGAATCAAAAAAGAGATCCGTGCGCGGCACTCCTACCGGCCGTACGGAAACCGCCGGAATACCATACGCCTCACTGTAAAACGGTATCAATCCTGTGCCACTGCAGATCGCTGCAGAATAGCTTCTGTGATTTGTCGTCGACTGCTCCAGTTGGGGCACCACACCAAGCTCCGACAGGCCAAAAAGCTTAAAAGCCCCACACGCATGCCAGAGCTGAATCACCCTTGTCTCCGGCCGGATCGACAACGCGTGCAGCTGCGGATAAAAGTCCTCCAGGATCACCACCCTTGCCTGTGCCGCCAAATAAGCCGCCCTCTTCAACTCTCCAAAACTCAGCTTATGCACCGGCCTTGCAACAAGAAACTCTGTGAGTTTCAGGGACGGATCCGACGCCAGGCTGCTACGGATTCGATCGAGGTTGCCCCCCGCATCCACAGGCCGCTCTGAGAGCAGCAAAACCCCCTCCGTGTGCAAAGCTTTGCGGCAGCCCCTCTCATATTGCCATTTCCAATAGTCTGTCTTCCATTGCCGGATGCTGTATCCGTATCCTGTCCATCCATGCACAAGGCCATGTGCATGATAAATCATCGCCTTTTTTCCCTTCATCCCCTTGGCCGCCGGGTGAAGCGGCCGCCGGCCCCGTGCCGCCAGCGCACCATCTGCCAGCCATATAGGGAGCAGAAGCGTACACAACAGATACTGCAGGAATCTTCCTACCCTTACTACGCGCCCCTCTGCCGACATCTGCCGTATAAATAAATCCGGTGAAAGCGGCTTCCCTGCTCCTATGCATCTCCACCCCTCCCGCAGGTCACAATACTGGAATTCCACAGAGACTTCCCCTATCGGTTGATAGTCATAAAATACATATTCCAGCTGAATCTCCGCATCCGCATGAAAGAACCATTTTCCGCTCTCATCCCGTCTACAATAGCCAATCAGTGGAAACCGCCTGTCCTGTTCTCCCTCTCGAAAAAGAACCATCAGACGAAGCTTAGCAGGCAGATTCTCACCATCTGCCTTCCCCTCTAAATGGATTTCCAAACACTTTGATTCCTCCCTGACCCGACAGCTTTCTAATATCATTGTCAATTCCATATGGATACTCCTAATATATTCAAAATCCGCTCACACGCTCCACCGCGCAGATCACCAAATTCAAACGCAACAAAATGCCGCCGTCTTTCCTCCGCCTCCCTGTCATAAACCGCACGATCTGCACTCCCACACCGATCATCCGCATACTCTGTCAATATTTGTTCCAACCCTTCCCTACTGCGTACGATGCTGCCTGGTAACATCTCCTCGTACGGAAAATAAAAGCCCCTGTCATACCGATCCAAATCATATGCGTATAATATAAGCGGCTTATCCAACAAGGCATATTCCACTACCGATGAAGAATAATCTGTCACCAGAAGATCAGACACAAGATAAAGATCAGAGATATCCGGGTATTGCGTCAAATCCACACAAAAATCGCTCTCCATTACCTCTTCCGCCGGAAATCTCGGATGCATTTTCACCAGAATCACCCAATCTTCTCCCAGAATTTCGTGAATCCGGCATACGTCAAACCACTCTAAAATCTTCTGATTCTCTTCTGCTGTCGCTCGAAAGGTCGGAGCATATAGTAAAAGCTTCTTGCCCTGCAATGACGGATACTGATCAAAAAAGTCCCTTTTCCTCCCGTTCACCCTCTCTTGATCAAAATACAAATCTGTCGCCGGTATTCCCGTAGCAAAGATCCGCTTCCTGTCAATCGCAAAAGCTTCTTCATAGAAGGGACGTACCCCCTCTGATGTAATAAATAAATGCGTAATCTTCTGATTGGCCTGTCTGACCGCCCGACAGACCTCCTCCCGCTCTTCCGTCGAAAGCCCAAATCGCTTAAAGACACCGGCCCCATGCCACAACTGTATAAACTGAGTCCCCGAATTCTCCGTCCTCATATATCCTAACGGCAGGAAATTATCATTGAGAAATACCCGTTCCGCCGTTGCCAGATGATATGGTAACGAGAAAAAAAATACTAGAGCACCACGTATTTTCCCCAGAAGTGACAAGACTCCGGAACCACCCCCATGAAAAAGCTCTCTTTTGGAAAGGATCACAAAGCGATACGACGGGTCTGCTTCCATCCTTCGATAAATTTCTGAAAAATTTCCATTTAGTCCACTGCTGTGCCCATTCCAGAATACAATTTTATTCCTTTGCGTGGCACAAAACACACGACACAGATTATAGATTGATGCTAAAAAGCGATATCCTATTCCTTTCATTTGTTCTTACATCCTTCCAAACATAGTGGCTCTGCCTCCATCGCGGCACAAATACATCCTGCATGGCATATATTAGTATGAATTCGCTCTATAGGAGGTCTGCCATACATGCATCGAGTTGCCTCTCTGATCCATCTGGACGCTGCACGCCGCCAGCACCTTACCGGAAAAGGTATCGGTATCGCTATTTTTGATACTGGCGTGGGGATGCATCCTGACATCACATCGCCCTCTAATCGGCTTTTGGCCTTTATAGATACTGTTAACCATCAAACGGATTTTTATGATGACAATGGCCACGGCACGCATATCACGGGAATCATCGCAGGAAACGGCAGGGCCTGCCGCCATTACTACGAAGGGATTGCACCAGAATGCCATTTCGTCATGATCAAAGTATTAAACCAGCGCGGGGAGGGAAATACCGAAAATGTTCTCGCTGGAATCGATTGGCTTCTCGCCAACCATGAACGATATCATATCCGTATCGTTAATATATCCGTGGGAAGCAGCCGCGGCAAACACTTTGATGAAAATTCCCCCTTAGTTGTGGGCGTTAACCGCCTCTGGAGCAACGGACTGGTCGTCCTGACCGCCGCAGGGAATCACGGCCCTGGCCCTTACAGTATTGGCGCACCCGGCAACAGCCGCAAAATCATTACTGTTGGTGCATCTGACGTAATGCAAACCGGAAATGGCCGCGACTATTCTGGTCGTGGCCCTACAGAAAACTGCATAAAAAAACCGGATATTGTCGCACCCGGTTCCAATATCATCAGCTGCCATCCCGTCAGCCGTTCTATGGTCTCCCCATCTCCATACGGATACGGCGGCTTCCCAGGCTCCCTTTTTGAAAAAGGGTATCGCAGCAGGAGCGGCACCTCCATGTCCACCCCTGTCGTGAGCGGCTGCATTGCACTTCTCCTGCAGCAACGTCCCTATATGAGTAACCGGGAAGTAAAAATTCACTTAAAAAACACGGCTCTCGACCTGGGATATTCCCACGCCCGTCAGGGCTGGGGCGTCATTCAGTTAGATCGTCTGCTCTCCTGAAAAAAGCTTCCTCGATTTTTATAAAAAGGGAACGTTAATACGTTCCCTTTTTATTTTTATACCCTTTCTTTCCCAATTTTAATTTCTCCTCCCAAATTGAGAAAGAATTAATTAAAAATCTGAAAGGCTCTTTCAAACTCAGACCTCATTATATCCCAATATCTTATCCAAAGCCTTAATAAATTCACCCATTTCACTTTTGGAAACCTGTGCGGCTGCTCCCAATTCCTCGCCCTTTCTGTACATTTCCTCATTAATCAGAGAGGAAAAGATAACAACTGGTATATTACGCAGCTCCGGATCATCCTTCATCATCTTCAGCAGACGATGTCCATCCATCTGCGGCATCTCAATATCCGTCACAACACAACTGACATTCTGCTCCAATGTCTTCTCCTTCTTATATTTCTGAAGAAGCTCCCACATCTCCAAACCATTATTCATAGGTACCAGATTAACATAACCGGCCTTTGTAAGACCGTCGTAAATTCGTACACTTAACATCTTTGAATCCTCTGCATAGATGATCGGTGACGTATTCCTACGACGCACACCCAGGGATTCCACATCTGCAAGGTTGATACCAACTTCCGGCGAAATTTCAGCGACAATCGACTCGAAATCCAGGATCAATACAAGCTTCTGATCAATATTTACAATACCGGTAATTACACTGCCGGAAGAATTACTGATCATGCTGTCCGGCTTGATGATCTGACTCCAATTGACACGATGAATTCCCACAACACCATGTACATGAAACCCTGTACTGATGCCATTGAAATTTGTAATTAAAAACATATCCTGCTGTGCCGTCTCCTCCTCAGGAAAGCCTAACGCCCTGGCCAGATTAACGACAGATATCGTCTCTCCTCTGGTACTAAAAGCTCCCTCCACAAAAGGATGTCCGTTAGGAATCGGGGTCAGAGGCTGATGCGTAATAATCTCACGAATCTTAGCCACATTAATACCGTAGTAATGCCCGCCGACAATAAACTCTAAGATTTCCAATTCATTTGTTCCACTCTCCAGTAAAATATTTGTATCCATATGTGCCTCCCTGTTTTCTTCCGACCATCGTTTTCTCAATGATATTTTACTATAGTCAATTCTGATTTGCAAGTCCTTCCAGAATAAACATAACGATAACAGCACCAAAACTGCTATGCCTTTTGCAAATGAACGAAGAAATGAATTCCATGTGTATCTCTGCCTTTACGGACATAATGCTGTATTTTATTCAATGAAATAATCCGAAAATCATTTAGTATCTCAAATAGATCCTTCTCATCCAAATAGCAATGCGGAATTCCCTTCTCAAATCCGTCCTCTGGCAGCATTGTAAAACCATCTTTGGAAAGTTCCTTCCTATAATTGGGATTGTCCTTGGAATTAAAGGTAAGATATGCCTCACCACCGCTCCGTAAGACCCTGTAAATCTCCCGCAGGGCTCTTTTCACGCCCTCATAATCCGTATGGTAAATTGTATGAAAACAGATAACACCGTCAAAGACGGCATCTTCAAATGGCAAATGTGTCATATCTGAAATCATCGCATTCACGAAAAGCTCTTTATCACTTGCCGCCCGCTCTATATATGCAATACTTGTCTCCGACAGATCAACGGCACTCACTTCCAGTCCGTTTTCCGCAAAATATAATGCATGTCTGCCCTTACCGGCTCCCACATCCAAAATTGAGTGAAACTTATTACACCACTGTCTCGCAATCGGATAAAATTCTTCGGATATCTCTGTCCAGTAAGCATTATCTATTTCACTCCAATCCCACCCTTTATGCTGTATATCTGTATAATTTCCCATAGTCCCTCCGTTCCTGCACAAATCTGCAAAATCATATGAAAATAAAAAACCAAATAACCCAAAAAAGCCTGTAGATACTACTGACAAGCTTTTTATGTTCTGTATAACACGACCCATTCTTAATATCTCATGGTATCTTCAAAACTGTATACCGATTTCCATCCGCTTCAGCCTCCTCCGCCGCCATTTCCTG